>JBMHCY010000027.1:0-3710 GCA_049889655.1 Puniceispirillales bacterium (SeqCode) | reverse complement strand
CACCGGAGATGCTGACTTCAGCATTGGCGACGGCAGCAACGCCAGCAGCTGTGGCGAGAGCAGTCGAAGCAAGGAGTACTTTACGCATAGTATATATCCTCAAAGTTGGTTAAGCCGGAATTGGCTGACTTTCTTATATATCAGCGATTAGTAATCATTAATGATTTATTAACTATTGCGATGTTCTTTTGCGCAGGCTGTTGCAAAATTACAACAGTGTCTTTCAGCAGCGTTTTCTGGTAGACGAAAAACTAAATTAAGTAATTCTTTATTATGGTGTTTTGAACTATGGCGACTCCGATCAATGAAAACGTTCTGCGCCAGCTCTTCACCAACAGGCAGTACGTCCAGATCGCCAAAATGGCGAAGCCGGCCGAGAAGAAATTCCCGCGTAATCCTGTCGTGATGACAATTCTCGGCTTCAGTTTTGCCCAGCTTGGCAACCTGGAGCAGGCTATTCACTTTTTTGAGAAAAATGTCACACTCAACCCGAAATCTGCCGAGGCGCATAACAACCTCGCCAACGCTCTGCTGAATTACGGGGAAACGTATCTAGCCCTGCAGAGTTTTGAACGTGCCATCGCGCTCAACAGCACCTATGACATTGCTTTGTTTGGCAAAGCCGCTGCCCTTGCCGGCCTCAACAGAACCCAGGAGGCCATCGATGGCTACAGGCAGGCGATCGCCATCCAGCCGAACAGGCCGAAATGGCAGGTTGCTCTGGGTGAAGCCCATCAATCCCTCGGGGAATTTGATGAAGCCCGCAGCCAGTTCCAGAAGGCGCTTGATCTCGACCGGCAGTATGCCCAGGCGCATTACAGTGTCGCGGCGGTCACCAAATACAAGGATGCTGCCGACGAGCATATGAAAGAGATGGGTCGCCAGCTCAATCATCCGAATACCAACCTTACCCAGAAAGTTTTTCTGAACTTCGGGCTGGGCAAGGCCTATGCCGACTGCAAGGATTATGATCGGGCCTTCGAGCACTGGCAGAAGGCCAACACCATGCACAAGAGCACCTCGGGTTACCAATTTGCCATCCATAAGGATGTTTTTGATAAAATCCCCACGATCTGTGCCGACCTGCCTGACATTGATCAGGACAACCCCACCGACAAGGCCCCGATCTTTATCGTCGGGATGCCCCGCTCCGGGACATCACTTGTCGAGCAGATCCTGTCCGGCCACAGCAAGGTCACGGCAGCCGGGGAACTGGATTATATCGGCCACGGCGTTAACCGTTATCTCTGGAACAGGGGTGCGGTGACAAAAGCGAAACTCATTGCGGTGCGCGATTACTACATTAAGCGGCTGGGCGAGATCAACATCGACACCCCGATTTTCACCGACAAGATGCCGACGAATTTCCGCTGGATCGGGCTCATCAAGACGCTGTTTCCGAAAGCCCGCTTTGTCCATCTCAACCGTCATCCAATGGCGATATGCTTTTCCAACTACCGCAACTATTTCCCCTCTTCAGGGATGAGCTACACCTATGATCAGCAGGATGTGGCAGATTTCTACTTGTCCTATGATGCGCTGATGAAGCACTGGAATGAGACCTGCGGCGACAGCATCATCCGCGTCGACTATGCCCGTCTGACCGAAGACCCGCGCGGCGAGACCGAAGCCCTGCTGGAAAAACTTGGCTTTGACTGGGAAGAGAGTTGCCTCAACATCGAAGACAACAAGCGGGCGATCCGGACCGCCTCAAACACCCAGATCAGAGGCAAGATCTACAGCGGCAGTTCCGAGGAATGGAAGAATTACGAAAAATTCCTCTCCCCCATGCTAACCAAGCTTGAGCCTGTGCTCAAGGAGCAGAACTGGCCACTCTGAACGGGAACCCACCATCACCATATTGTGGCAGCCCATAGCGTTCCTGCTGTTTCAGCAGCGCAGCCAGCACCGGTTGCAGAAATGCTTCATGGCGTCTCCAGCCGCCGACCGAACCTGTGGTGATCGGCTGCTGGACCTGAACCGAACTCGCTGTCCGGGAAAAATAGTCATCGCCGCGGCTGGCCTCATCATAGGAAAAATCGGGGCAACCGATGAAATCAAAGACCGGCTGTGATGCGGCGACCGGATCAGCAACGACCTCATCATAATTGACTGCCAACAGACGATCACCCTGGCGGGCGTGCATCCGGGCCATGAAATGTTGATAATGGGCGTAATACTGCCCCGATGTTTTCAGCCCGAAACTGTAGGCATGGCCGTTTTCGAAAAAGGTCTTGTAGAGCGACCAGCAGTTATCCATCGCATCACGGTAGGAATGCAGGACCTTTGCCTCGGGGAAAATTTTCAGAATGATATCCACCCACTGGAAATTATGGGGCAGTTTGTCGATCATCATCATCCCGTCGCGGCGCAGAGGGGCTGTCTTGCTGAGATAATACTCGGCAATCCGCTGCAGCATTTCGGTGGTGACAGGGGTTTTGTGACGGTCCTTGTCCAGCAGTTCCTGAAAGCAGATATGGTCGAGATGGAGCAGCTCATCACCGGCAACGATATCAGGATGGCTGGCGATGATCGATTCGAGCAGCGTCGTCCCTGACCGCGGCATCCCGACAATAAACAAAAGCCCCTTGCCTGTATTCTCCCCGGGGTCATAGGCCGGCAGTGTTGCCGCCCTGGCGGTGATGGCATCCATCTGCCTGACATTCCGGCGGTCATCATAGGGGCGCTGGCGGCTGACGAAATCATTGCCTTTCTGGTAATAGTCGCGTGCCTTTTCAGCATCTTTCTGCTTTTCGTAAAACCGCCCCAGGGCAAAGGCGGCATGGTCGGCTTCGACAAGGTCCGCCCGAGACCGGATACGGTGTTCGAGATCAGTGAAAAGAGCCTTGGTCTCATCATCGAGCGATGATTTGTTCAGCACCAGATTGATCAGGCTGTTATAGACCTTGCCTGCATCGGGCTTGATCGCAATGGCCTTCCGGAACGTTGCCTCGGCCTGATCAATCTCACCTTTATAGACGTGGATGAGCCCGAGGTTGTTGAGCGCCTTCAGGTAATCGGGCTGGATGTCCAGCGCCTGCTCATAGAACCGCTGGGCCGCGTCCAGATTCCCCAAGGCTGTCTGAATAACCCCCATATTGCTGAGGGCACGATAATGGCGGGGGTTTTGCTCCATCACCGTGGCGTAGGTTTCAAGAGCCTTGTCATAGTCTTCCTGATACTGATAGGTGATCGCCAGATTGTTGATCACCTCGGTCTTGTCGGGGCCAATGGCGGCCGCCTGGCGCAGCTGCTCGATCGATTCATCATAACGCCCGAGGCGGCGCAGCAGCACCCCGAGATTGACCGGAAAAACGATATTGTTGGGCTGCAGGACAGTCAGCCGCCGGTAGCAGTCTTCAGCCCTGGCCAGCTCCCCCGTCCGTTCGAAAGACAGCGCCAGGCCAAACAGGAAATCCACATTGTCGGGGAACCGGCGGTGCAATTCCCGATAGGTCTTGAGCGCCACGGCAATCTTGCCCGCCTGAAAATGAGCAAAGGCAAACCCGGCCTTCGCCTGCGGAGAACTCGGGCTGTGCTTGAGCATTTTCTTTGCCGCTGAAATGGCTTCCTGGTGACGACCGAGCGAGCACAGGTGTTTGATCGTGGCAAAATCAGCCATGGCAAGGCAACCTTCTTGTTTTTGAGACCCGAAAAGGCATGGACAGTATGGACAAAAGCACTGGCGGCGATTAATCCTCAAGGGAGAA
>JBMHCY010000026.1:0-19248 GCA_049889655.1 Puniceispirillales bacterium (SeqCode) | reverse complement strand
GTTGTCGGGGCGGTGGTGAATATTGATGACACCGGGGCGACCACAGTTTCCATCGGCGAAGATACCGGCATTTATGCCAACGGCACCCTGACGATCGCCAGTGACGATCGTGCCCGCAATGACAGTGATGCGATCGGCGTTGCCGTGGCGGCCGGGATCGGGCTGTCGATCATCTCATCGAACGTTGCCGTGGACCGTGACGCCTATACCGATATCGGCGATAACGCGACGATTGTCGGCAACGGGTTGACGATATCTTCATCGATCGGTGAGGCCGGTCAGAACATGGCGGATTCCTATGTCGTCGGCGCCGGTGGCGGTCTGCTGGTGGGCGCGACAGGCTCTGAGTCGATCATCACCAACGATGCCGACACCCGTGTCCAGTTCAGCGATAATGTGACGATCAAATCGAACGAATATTCGGGCGGCAGTGATACAGCCGGTGGTACGCTGGCCATTTCATCCACCAACTATGCCCGGGTGCGGAATGAATCGAGCGCGATTGCCGTCGGTGCAGTGGCGATCGGTGCGCATGTTGTCCGCAGCACCCAGACGGGCAATGCCCTGATCAGTTTCGGCAATCAGGCGACAGTCAATTCCATGGAAAACATGACCATGACGGCGCTGTCCGACCGAGATACGATCGCCACGGCGATTGCCGGGGCCGGGGGTCTGGCGGCGGTCAATGCCGGTGAAGGGACGATCAACCATACCTCGAACGCGAAGATACTTTTTGCTGATGGCACGGCCTCTTCAAACGGGGCTGATATCGATGCCACCGACAACATCACCCTGACCGCCAGCAATACCGATACCTTTGATGGCTCGCTTGATGCCGGGGCGATTGCCCTCGCCGGGGCCACCGGGGCCAAGCTGCGGTCGAACGGTACTGCGGCCACGGAAATTGATCTCGGCAACTATACTGCGATCGACGCCCATAACCTGACGGCCACCAGTTCAAACACCATTGCCAAGACAGGCCTTGATGAGAACTTCAAGTTCGATGGCGGCGGGGCGATTTCAGTGACTGTCGGGGACAGCCGGTCAACACTGGCCCAGACCAACCGCATCGATATCGGTGACAACAGCAGTCTGGTGATGCGCGGGACAGGCGCGGCCAAAGGGGCGATCACAATCACCGCCGATGTCGATACCACTGCCAATGATGAAATGGTCCTCAATACCGGGGCGCTGGTCGGGGTGCCGATTTCCGATACAGCCATCACCAGCACGGCCACCAACGGTGTCTATATCGGTGATGACAGCCTGCTCAAGACAACCCGGGGTGATATCACCATCACCTCCAGCGTGACGGCTGATGTGAAAGCCCATGCCAAGACCTCGGTATGGGGTCTTGCCGGTGTCGGGGCGACGGGTAAATCGGCCAGCACCATGACGGCGACAAACACAATCGATTTCGGTGAAGGCTCGCTGACTCTGGGTAATGGTGAAGTCAGCGTGCTGACCAACGGGACGCTCGACCGCATGGCGGTGGTCGCCCAGACTGATATCTACAACAACACCCTGATCGCCGGGATCTTCAATGAAAAGGCAGATGCGACGCTCAATTTTGCCAATGCCATTGCCATCAATGAAGATGCTGCTATTAAGTCGGCTGCTGATCTCAATATCAAGGCTAATGACGGAACGCGCAGTGTCCGCGGGCTGGGATCTAAAGACTGGCTGCAGTTTATTGGTATTGCTGTGATCCCGCTTTCGGGTGAGTTTGGGTCATCAAACGGGGCCAGCACAAACACGATCACTCTCGACGGCCAACTTGAAACCGGGGTTTACAACGAGCAGTATCTGGCCTTTGGCCGTGATTTTGGTACCTTCGTTCAGGATCCGGACAACGCCTCTGCCGTGACCCGCCGGTCAATCGCTAAGATCGGCTCACAGTGGTACTATACCGACAACAACACCGTGGCCCGGCTTGAGATCGACAACCTGACGGATGATTCTGGTGTGTCCATCCGCTCCCATGATTTCCTCAGCTGGGAGTTTTCAGAAGGCGAGAGTTTCAGCAACGATATTCAGGATCAGATTGATAACCTGACAGCGGCCAAGGCGGCCACGGTTGATGCATCCCTCGCCGCCCGGCTCCAGGAACGGATTGATCAACTTGATAACCAGACAGCTTATTACAATGCCCAGAATGACGGTGACTGTCAGACTCATCAGTGTCAAATTGACGAGCTTCAGGATGAGCTTGACAGTGTTAACGCAGCCATCAGCGATAACTCCACCCCGGCGGAAGATATCCCGACCCTTGAAGAGCAGCGGGATAACTTGACAACGGCGCTCAACCAGGTTCAAGACCCGAGTTATGTCTTCACAGCACCGACAGATTACTCTGACATTCTCGACAATATTTCCAGTGAACGGGCTGATGTTGTTGCCGAACTGAATGCCCTTGGTGACGGCGGTGATGCGACAACCATCACCCAGGTCAATGCCGAGATTGGGTTCCTAGAGGCTATGCAAAACCAGATGAATACCGACCTTGTTGATGTCATTGAGGTGGGGGATATCTGGGCCACGTCCGGGAATGTGTATCTCGAAGCGGATACCCTGAGCGGGGCCGCTACTGGCAATATCGAATCCAAGAACGATGTCGCGGTCACGATCAGGAATGATTCCAACAGCCCGTTGAGGACCGGGGCGATTGAAATCCCCAACGCGCCTGCCGGGCAAATTATTTACAACACCCAGGTGGTGGAAGATACGGCCGATGTGGTGCGGTATAACGCTGATCAGACGGCCACTGTTGGTTTTGGTATGACCTCTGATGCGTCAGGGCTGAATTCAAGCGTCACCATCACCAGCCGCTATGATCCGAATGTGTCTTCCTACAATCCAGACAGTCTTGATATCAAGGCCCCTGAACTGATACTCCAGGGCGGTATTGAAAACCGTGGCGGTGTTGTCACCATTGATAACCTGCATGGGTCGATTTTTAACAACGCCTCGATCAACGCTTCGGAAATTTCGCTGACCTCTGGCGGGGCCTTCTTCGTCAATGACAAGACACCGGGGATTTACAATATCGGCCCGCATCCATCGTCGGCGGGGGGCTTCCTCAATACGGCATCCAACGCACGGATTGATTCGATCGGTGCGGATGATAACGATGTTGGTGGCTGTTCATCCCTGTTCCAGTCTATTCTGGGTGACCCGAACAACAGTGTCAGTTGTAATCAGGCCTCGGCCGAACAGAATTCTGAATCATCCTTCTCCATCGCCGGTGATGTCGTCTACATCATGGCCAATACTGTCAATATCAACGGCCTGATCCAGTCCGGGATTGCCAACAAGGATATTACCATCGCATCAGATTACGATGTCTTTGATGATAATGATGGCCAGAGCACCTATGCGCTCGAGATCGACAATATCACCATGACAGGAACAGGCAGCAACCGCGAAGGCGTGGACGGCATCTTTGCCTATTATGATGCTGCTGAAGATGTCATCGAAGTTTCTGGTCTGGAAGCCAAGGGCGGTGAAGTCACGATTGTCGGCAAGGTGATCTCCACCGGCAAGGGCCAGATCAATGTGCTGGACGGGTTCGGGACCTTCAACATCACCAATAATTCTTCGAAAACGCTGCGGCTTGCGAGCATCACGAACCGCGAAGTTGAAGGCAAGGTGACCCTGGTTGATAATTCCTATGATGACGGATCAGCCAATGCCATGCCGCGGATCACACAATACACCCGCATCGGTAACACAATTAATGTGTATAACAATGATGGCAGCGGGCTTTCTGCCCCTGATCAGGCTGTCTCCGGTCTGCATAATACCAGTGGGCGGATCACCACCTACACGCCGCGTTCCGGGATGCGCTACAACTGGATTGAAGGTGAAGATGTCACCATTAACCGCCGCTATGTAACATCGCGCTGGAAAGCATTTACTGGTGCCATTCAGTGGAATGATTCTACAGCCTTCCGTCCGCCAGCGAATGACCTTGATAGTGCGACAATCCCGGCATCTGAATTACCCAGTGCCGATTATGCATCGCGCAACACTTCAGCAACTGATGACTATCGGTTCCGCCTTGTCGACACCACCCAGCAGATTTCATCCAACACTTATGATGATGACGATTCCTGGGATTGTACATGGTACTTCTTGTGGACAGAATGTAGCTGGGATGTGATCACCGATACTGTCCATGAGGGCAACCTCTTCTATATTCAGGATGTGAAGGCCGACCGGCCGATCAATGTGAAATTCATTGGGGCTGATCAGGGCAGCATTACTGTGACCTCGGCCGGTGATATTGAAATGGCTAGCCTGAACGCGCGAGGTTCCACTGCCAGCCTGACCAGCACCGGCGGTAATATCGTCAACGGTTCAAGCGGCGTTTCGATCACTGTTGATAACATCACTTTCGATGCCAGCGGTTCAGTGGGGACGGCATCATCGGCCCTGACGCTTATTCAGGATAACGCTTCCTCGATCAATATTGATGCCGGCAACGGTGTCTTCATGCAAACCGAAGTCGGCAACCTGACGATTGACCGCCTTGTTAATACGGATGGCAATGTCACCCTGACAGCAGGTCAGAACCTGCAGGTCAATACTGCCACCAACGCCATCACCGGCGACAATATCTCCCTGACGGCAGAGTTTGGCAGCGTCACCGACAGCAGTGGCAACACGATCAGGGTCAACACCCTCGATAACGGGTCGCTGTCGGTTTATTCACGCCAGGGCGATCTCGATGTCACCGAGATCACCACCGATGGTACAACCAACAATCTCTATGTCGGGACCATCGATATTGCCGGTAACCTCAACCTGACGGTGGATAACGGCAGCCTGCTCGATGGCAATGCCGAACAGGTCGATGATACCCAGACACAGGCAGCGTTGCTGGCACTCTGGGATGAGCTCAGCCTGACCGGCGACAATGCTGAAACGAAGAAGGATGCCCAGATCGAATCCTATCAGGATTCGATGACCCAGCTTTATGTCGATTACTGGAACCTGCGGAATGTCACCGCAACCGATGATGGCTATGAGGCTGATCCGTATGATCCAAACTTCACCTATGACGCCTCCGAGGATGAAGAAGCCACCCTCGACAATGATGCCGACCGTATTGCCGCCTATGAGAGCGACAAGCAGGCCCGTTATCAGCAAGGCCATGAAAAGTTCGGCACAACCACCTATTCGGACAATTATTCCTACACGGCCACCACTGCCGAGGTTGACGAATTCAGTGCCGGTTATGCCTGGAATGAAGATTATCTTGAAGCCCCTCTGCCAAGCGAGGCGTTCAAGGAAATCACCGACACCACGGCCTTTATCGAAACCGCCAATATCAAGGCTGACAACATCACCCTGACGATCACCGAAGGTAATATCGGGACCTTCACCGATGTTGATAACTTCACCATTCAGGATATTTCTGACGGCAACCTCGATAATGCGTCGAAGCTCAAACTGGCGGCAGCGGAATCCGATGATGTTGACCATGACAATATCACCAATATTGTCACCCTGACCCAGCGTGAGGATGTCGATATCGAAACCCTCAGCGCTGATTCCGTTGTGACCATCAAAGCACCTCAGGGCTATGCCTTCCTCGGCGGTGAGAGCAGCCTCAACTTTGATAACCTGACAACTGAGGGCGAAGTCCGGCTCAAGATCAATGGTGATATCTTCAATGTCCGGACCGATGATCTGGCGGTGCTGACATCGCAGGATGCGGTGATCGAATCCGGGGCTGGCCAGATCGGCACAGCGGATAATCCGTTCATTACTGAAATTGCCGACACCTACAAGATCACGGCCCGTGCCGCCAACGGCATCTGGCTTGAGGAAGCAACAGGCGATATCAATGTCAGCCAGATCTATTCGCCGACAACCATCGCGCTGACCAGCCCCGGCGGTATCTACGATGCCCAGGAAGACAGCATCATGGATATCAAGGGTGATAATGTCACCCTGACCGCGGTGAATTCCATCGGCGAGGAGCCCGGTGATTCAGACAG
This sequence comes from Puniceispirillales bacterium (SeqCode), assembly GCA_049889655.1. Taxonomy (GTDB): domain Bacteria; phylum Pseudomonadota; class Alphaproteobacteria; order Puniceispirillales; family UBA1172; genus UBA1172. The sequence continues at coordinate 13,243 of JBMHCY010000026.1, read as the reverse complement.
TGTTGCAGTCAAGAAGGGCAAGGCACTCGACGTGGCCTCGGTGAATTATGACAATTCGTCCTTCGTTGTTGTCAGCAGCACCGATGGTGCCTGGTTGTTTGGCCCGCTGGGTCAGTCGCTGCGGATGACGGGGGCTGATGTCAACGGCCCGCTGGATGTCGCGGTCGGCTCGAATCTGCGCGCCACCGGCAGTTTCAGCACCGGCGGTGACAATGTCACTTTCCGTTCCTTCGAAAGCATGGCCCTTGAAGGTGTTGGCGGGATCGATACCAACGGGGCCATGCTCAATCTGATTGCCGGCAGCAACCTGAACGTATCGGGGACGCTGTCCACCGGCGGCGGCAATATCACCGCATCATCGGTGGACAACATGACGATCGAAAGCGGAACCCGTATTACGACAGCGGGCGGTGATGTGATCCTCGATGCCGATGGCCTGCTCAACCAGAATGTCGTCTTTGAAGACAATGCCTCGCTCAATGTGGGCGCCGGGACAATCAAGGTCATGGCCAGCGACACGGCCACCCTCACCGGCCTGACCACCACCAGCGATGCCGACTGTACCGACAACCAGTCTGGCTGTGCGATCAACATTCTGGCCTCCTCGGTGCAGGATGGCGGGGACACGCTGAGAGACCTGACGATCAACGGCAACGGGGATATCCGGATCAATGTTCATCAATACGCCAATCTCGACGATATTGATTACAACGGCAGCGAGGCCCTTGATCTGAAACTCGGCGGCAAGAATGAAGGGGCCCGTGCGGTGGCCTCCATGCTTGGCATTGATGCTGAAGCCGGGATCACCATCTCTGAACTCTCGATCAATTCGGCAGCGATCAATGCGCCGCTGACATCGACCATGAATATCCCGCTTGGCCGGATCAGGGATAACCTGTTCCTGACGCTGGGTGATTTTGATGCCCGGGTTGGCCGCCTCGATGACAATGACCTCGAGCCCGATTCCTGGCTGGCTGCTGCTGATCTTTCGACCAAGTCCGGCTATTTCAACAGCGGTGCCATGCTGCCGGCGGAACGCAGCGAAGATTACCGTTGCACCGGCGGGCCCAGCTACCTGACCGATGCCAATGCGGTGCTTGATTTCACTTTCACCTTCAGCAACCCGACGGTGGATTGCTCGGGGCTGCTCACCTATTACCGGATGCCCTATGTCATGGGGACGCCCAAGGAAACCGCGGAACAGCGGCTCAACAATATGTTTGCCCTGTCAACGCGGACCGGGTTGGGGCTGATGAACTTTGTCGATACGGTCAATCTGACCGATCAGGTTGATAACCTCTATTTCCGCAATAACGAAGCCAGGGATGCGATGCTCGCTGATCAGCGGATCATGGAGTCGATTCCATCAGGTGTTGACGCGGCTGACAGCACGATCGGCATCTTCCAGGTCCGCGATCGCAATGATTATGGTGTCATCAATACCCTCGATTTCAATTTCATCAGGCCGGTCGATATCACCGATCTGCCGGGTGACAATAATGATGACGAGCAACTGCCTGTCACCATCGATCAGCCACTGGTACTGGATGAGGAAACGCTCCCCGTTGATCCGCTGGCGGGTGATGTTGACGGGATCGGGCCGGTATCGTCCCTGCGCTGATCAGGCTTTGCTGGCCGCGACCTGAGCGGCGATGAGCCCCAGCATGGAAATCCCCAGCCGTGAGGCCATCAGCGCCCCCTGGCTGTTGACATCACGGTCAGGCATCAATTCAACCATATTGAACCCGACGATCGGTGCCCGCTTCGCCACACCTTCGAGCAGTGCCATCATCTGCCAGTAGTCGAGACCCCCCTGGGCAGCACCGATCACTGCCGGCATCAACACCGGATCAAGGCTGTCGACATCGAGCGCGATATAGACAGGCACGCCTTCGGGCAGGCTGGCAACAGCGGCCTCAATGCCTCCCGGTTCGCGCAGCATCCGCATGGTGTGGAAGGCCACCCCGTAATCGAGCGCATCCTGAACATCGCTGCCCCGGGCGGACCCGATCCCGCGGGCGGCAACCTGAACGATCGAGCCGACATGATCCATTTCGCTGGCCCGGCGCATATTGCTCGACAGCCCGAGACTTTCGCCGTTGACTTCATCCCGCCAGTCGATATGGGCGTCGATCTGGAAAATCGATATCGGCCCGTCTGTCTCCCCGGCATAGGCATCGAGAACCGGGATCGGGACGCTGTCATCGCCGCCAAGGATAAACGGAACCGTATCGCGGTTGCGCATGGCGGCAATGGCTGTGCGGATCATCTCGCGGTTGCGGGCGGTGGCTGCCGGGGCCGGGTCCGGCTTGACATCGAGATTACCGAAATCGGCCGCGCTGACACCTGCCGGCAGCAACCCTGCTGATGGCGTTGTTCCGGCCAGATCAAAATCATGCTGTTCGAGAATGGTCGGCCATGATCGGGCTCCCCTGATCGCATCGGGGCCTTCATGGCAGTAGGAGCCGACAGGGTAGGGGGTCGCTGAGCCGATCCCGACAACGCCAATATCAATACTGTCGAGCGTCTCGGCGGTGGCAGCGGGCAGGTTGAGCCAGGTTTCGCCGCCCTCGCCGCCGAAAAGATCACCCATCTGAATGGTGCTGGCCATGGTCATGTCTCCTTATCAAATTGTCCCGTCTTGTCATCAGGGGATTTATTTGCCGGCATTGGCGAAAAACAGCTGCTGCCCCCTGACCGTGTAACTGTTGATCGCCTGCTGGCCTGCGGGTGAAATCAGCCAGTCGGCGAAATGTTGGGCGCCTTCCAGCCGCACCTGAGGGCATTTTTCAGGGCTGATGACGATCAGCCCGTATTGGTTGAAAATGCGCGGGTCGCCTTCAAAGACAATCCGGTGCCCGGCCTTGTTGTTGAACGCCACCCATGTCGACCGGTCCGAGATCACATAGCCCTTGATCTGGACGGCAACGTTAAGCGTGCCGCCCATACCCTGGCCGGTTTCGATATACCAGGTGCCAGATGCCTCAGCGGGATCATAACTGGTGGTCTTCCAGAACCGTCGTTCGGCCTTGTGGGTGCCACTGTCATCCCCCCGCGAGACAAATTTCGCCTTGGCCCCGGCAAGGGCTTCCAGCGCAGTTGTGATCGTCGTGCTGCCGCGAACCCCGGCCGGATCATCGGCGGGGCCAATGAGGACAAAATCATTGTACATGAGGTCATGCCGCTCAATCCCGTATCCATCTGCCACGAAGGCCTCTTCATCATCTTTCGAATGGACAAGCAGCACATCCCCGTCACAGTTGCGGGCATTGTTGATCGCCTGGCCGGTACCGACGGCGACAACCCGGACATCCCTGCCGGATGCCTCTTTATAGAGTGGCAGCAGATGCCCGTAGAGACCGGAGTTCTGGGTTGAGGTCGTGGATTGCACCAGAATGGGTGTCTCGGCGCGAGCCACCGCAGGCCATCCCGAAAGGGTGGCTGTCAGCACAGCGGCAACAAACAGGCACGACAATATCATCCGAACAGAAAAGGCAAAGTTGATCATTGATCTTCCTTGAGGGGCAAACGCAACATGGTACTGACTATGGTGGATAAGACGACAGGGAATCAAGTCAAAGATAGGCGAGGTTGCCCGGCCGTCTCAGCGATCTTGAAGAGCCCCTGCAAAACGAATACGCTTTAATCCCGGGCAACCGGCAGGATGGAGATTGCGGTCACCCCGGCCGAAGCCTTCGGGGCAGGTTTGAGGAAAGGAAATTCGCATGGCACAAGAACACGATTCCAGCATGATGAACAACCTCTACTGGTGGGGTGTGCCAACGCTGTTCCGCTGCCCCCATGAAGCGGTGGAAGGGGCGGATATCGCGCTTGTCGGTGTGCCGCATTCCACTGGCAACGGCACCACCGAACGTGATCAGCATCTGGGCCCCCGGGCGGTGCGGAATATCTCGGCATTGCAGCGGCGGGTGCATGGCCAGTTTGGGGTTGACCCCTGGAACAGTGCAAGGATTGTCGATGCCGGTGATGTGCCTTTCCCGAAGGCCAATGACAACGAAGATTGTATTGAGCGGATCAGCGCGTTCTATCGGGATATCGATGCGGCCGGGGCACGGCCGGTTTCCATCGGCGGTGACCATTCGATCACCGGCGGGATCGTCGAAGCCCTTGGCCGCGGCAACCTGACAGCGGGGGAACCTGTCTGTTTCCTGCATCTCGATGCTCATACCGATGTCTTCACCAAGGTGGATCATTTTCTCGGGGCGAAGAAATCGGCGGCCCATTGGGGGGCGTATCTGGCCGATGACGGCCGTGTCGACCCCCGCCATTCGATGCAGATCGGTCTGCGCGGTCACCCCCGCACCTTCGACTGGCTCCAGCCGTCTTATGATTACGGCTACAATGTTGTGACCATGGCTGAATACCGCCAGCGCGGGGCGGCGGATGTGATCACCCAGATCAAGGAAACCCTGGCCGGAAGACCGGTCTATATCACCTTTGATCTGGATTGCCTTGACCCGACAGTGGCCCCGGCCGTGGCCAATATCGAGCCGGGTGTTGGCGGCTTCAGCATCGATGAGGCGATGGGGCTTCTGCATGCCGTCAGGGGGATGAATATCATCGGTGGTGATGTTGTCTGCCTGATGCCGACCAAGGATCACCCGAACCAGATCACCGCCATGGTTGCGGCGGCGGTGATGTTTGAAATGATCGCGATGATCGCCGAAAACAGAGCATCCAGCTGACCGAGCCCCTTTGAGCAACCATGACAGCCTTTTCTGCCAATCTTGGTTTTCTCTGGCGTGAACAGCCCCTGCCGCAGGCAATCCGGCTAGCGGCGGCCGCGGGTTTCGATGCGGTGGAATGCCACTGGCCTTTTGATGAAGACCGCGAGGCGATCCGCCAGGCCCTCGATGAAACCGGCCTGCCCCTCATTAGCCTCAACACCCGGCGTGGCCGTGTCGATGCCGGGGAAAACGGTCTTGCGGCGCTTCCCGGCCGCCAAGATGAGGCGTGTATCGCTGTCGATGAAGCTCTTGAATGGGCATCGGTGCTTGGGGCGCGAGCGGTGCATATTATGGCAGGGGTGGCCGAAGGCCCGCAAGCTGAGGCTGTCTTTATCGATAATCTCCGTGATGCGGCGGCAAAGGCGGCGGCCATGGGGCTGATGATTATCATCGAGCCGCTCAACCCGTGGGATGCTCCAGGCTATTTTCTCCGCAGCTGTGATCAGGCTGCTGCCATCATCACAGCCGTCGGGGCCGATAACCTGAAACTCATGTTTGATTGCTATCACGTTGCCCGTATCGAAGGTGATGTGATCCCGCATCTTGACCGGCATCGGGATATGATCGGCCATATCCAGTTTGCCGGGGTGCCGGATCGCGGCAGGCCGGATCAGGGGGAGGTGGATTACGCTGCGGTTTTCGCCCATCTTGCACAGCTCGGATACACGGCCCCGCTGGGGGCGGAATACACCCCTGAAGAGGGCGATACGGCGGCCAGTCTGGGCTGGATGGAACGGTTTTGATCCGGCTTGATCTGGCCCCCCGGCTGTGACACTCTTTGCCATCTGTTGAGAGGAGCCTCGCGATGAATGCTGTTAATCTTGCCGAAGGTCATCTGCATCAGACCGATATCGACCGTTACTGGGAAGAAGGGTTTCTGTTTCCCCTGACGGTGATGTCCGAAGCCGAAGCCGCCAGCGGCCGCCGCGCATTTGAGACGCTCGAGGCAGAGTGGACAGCGGCAGGCAAACTGCCGCGCCCGTTCGGCAATTATTGCCGGCTCAATGCCCATTACGTCATGCCCTTTGCTGCAGAAATCGCCAGCAGGAAAGAAGTGCTGGATGTGATCGAGGGGATTCTTGGCCCCGATATCCTGATCTACAGTGTTGAGTTCATGGTCAAGGAAAAGCAGTCATCGAAGATCATCACCATGCATCAGGATCTAACCTATTGGGGGCTCGGCGCGACCTCCGAGATGGTGACAGCCTGGATCGCCCTGTCACCGGCGACGCTGGAAAGCGGCTGCATGGAATTTGTTTCCGGCAGCCACAAGAACCCGATCATGCCGCATCATGATACGTTCGATGAAAACAATATGCTGTCGCGGGGGCAGGAAATCGCTGTCGAGATCGCCCCGGAAGACCGCACGACCATCGCCCTCAAACCGGGGCAGATGTCCCTGCATCACGGGCTGATGATCCACGGCTCCGGCCCCAATGTTTCCGATGACAGGCGGATCGGGGTTGCCATTCGCTATGTGACGCCGCGGGTCAGCCAGGAAGTGGCCTCGACCGATTATGCCATGCTTGTGCGTGGGCAGGACGAGATTGGCAATTTCATCCATGTTACGCCGCCGCAGGCCCCGTTCAGCCCTGATGCCATGGCCCGCTATGATGCCATCCGGGATGCCCAGGCCAGCGCCACCATGGACGGCGTCACCGACAAGAAATTCTATTCATGAAGCAGCATTGAAGGGTCGGGCATGACACGGATTATCGCGGCCGGATTCCAGCACGAAACGAACACCTTCGCCGCCACAAAAGCAACGCTGGAGGAGTTCGAGCTATGGGATTCCTGGCCTGGTCTGCTGAAAGGCGATGACGTCCGCCCCGGGTTGCAGGGCACGACAATCCCACTGGCCGGGTTCATCGCTGCTGTTGATGAACATAACGCGCAACACCCTGCTGAGGAGATCACGCTGATCCCGCTCTGCTGGGCATCGGCGGAACCGGCGTCCTTCGTGACTGATGAGGCGTTTGAAACCATCGCGGCGATCATTCTTGACGGCATTGCCGCCGCCGGGGACATTGACGGGATCTATCTTGATCTGCACGGGGCCATGGTGACTGAAAGCCATGCTGATGGTGAGGGCGAATTGCTCAGCCGCATCCGCCGCCTTGTCGGTGATGAATGCCCGGTGGTTGTCAGCCTTGATCTGCACGCCAACCTGACCCGGCAAATGGTCGATCTGGCCTCGGCCATTACTGTCTTCAGGACCTATCCGCATCTTGATATGGCCGAAACAGGGGCCCGGGCCCTGCCGGTCTTGCTGCATCTGCTGGGGGGCGGGGTCTGCCATGCGGCCTGGCGGCAACTCCCCTATCTTATCCCCCTGCAGGCGCAGTTCACGGGTGAGGAGCCTATCCGCGGGCTTTATGACGATGTGGCGAGCCTTGGCGAGACGCCACCCTGCTGGGCGGAATTTGCGGCCGGGTTCCCGGCCTCTGATATTGCCGATGCCGGCCCGGCCTTTCTCGCCTATGCTGAAACCCCCGAGAAAGCCGAGGCGATGATTGCCAGGCTCAGTAAGAAGGCTGTTGCCGCGGAACCCGCGTTCAAAGCCGGGCTGCTTGACCCGGATGAGGCCGTTGCCGCAGCCATGGAAGCCCATGCCGCCAGTGGCAAGCCGGTGGTGATTGCCGATGTTCAGGATAATCCCGGGGCTGGCGGGACGTCCGATACAACCGGCCTCATCGAAGCCCTGATCCGTGCAGAAGCCAGCGCGGCGATTGTCGGCATGGTGCATGACCCGCACCTCGCTGCCATGGCCCATGCTGCCGGTGAAGGGGCGGTGATCGATGGCCATCTCGGTGGCCGCGGTGGCGGCAAGCCTGTGGCAGGGCCGTTCCGCGTCGGGACGATCAGCAACGGGAATTTCCCGTTTGGCGGGGCGATGTATCGCGGCTGTGTTGCCGATGCCGGGCCGTCAGCGGTGATCACGCCGGTCCATGATAAGGCGGATATCACGATCGTTGTCTCATCCAAGCGATGCCAGAATCTGGATCAGGCGATTTTCACCCATCTCGGGATCAACCCGGCCGAGGCAGCGATCATCGTCGTCAAGAGCACAGTGCATTTCCGGGCTGATTATGAACCTCTCGGCGGTGCCGTGATCAACGCCTATGCCCCGGGTCTCCACCCGTGCCGTCTTGATGAGGTGGAATTCAGGCATCTGCGCCCCGGGGTCAGGCGGATGCCCGGCGGCAAGCCTCATGGCAGGTGATGCCTGGCCTTCAAGAATATGTTAAGATGATCGGGTAGTCTCTTTTTCAGGATTTTTCGATGACCGGTATCGTTGTTCTCAAATTCATTCACTATCTTTGTCTTTTTGTGGCAGGCGGCATCGGTGTCGGCGGGGCCGTGGTGCAATCCATGCATATCAAGGCGCAGACACCGCCTGCTCCGCCCGTCGGCAAGGCCCTGCGTGTGCTGGGGCTGGCTGGTCTCGCGGCGATTGTCGTGCTGTGGCTGACAGGGATCGGCCTTGCCCATGCGATTTACGGCACACTGGCGCTTGGGACAGCGTTCACGGTCAAACTCGTTGGCGCAGGGGTATTGCTGGGGGCGTCGGCGGCAGCAAACCTGCACCTGCACCGTGCCATTCAGGCCGGATCACCGCCTGATGCCCGGTTCATGAAATCCATGATGACAGTGAGCCGCGGCGGCCTCGTGCTGGTGCTCGGCGGAATTGCCGTAACAACGACACTATAATCATGAAACACGTCAGAAGGATGCAACAATGGTTCATTTGCCTTGCTGTCCTGGTCCTGGCCGGGTGTACGGCCATGCCTGATTACGCGCAATCGCCACAATATGATGCTGAAACGAAAAGGTTCACGCATCCTGATGGCACACGCCATGATAAATCTGCCGGTGAACTGCTTGGGGTCGCATGGAAATTTTTCACCCGTCCCGAAGACCCGTCAGAAAAAAATGGCTTCCCCCTTTTGGAAACCCCGCCCGCTGATCCTGATCCGCTGCGGCCTCAGCTGGTATGGATTGGCCATGCGACGCTGTTGTTTGAATATCAGAACAAGCGTGTGCTGACAGACCCGGTCTTCTCCGAAAGGGCCTCACCCTTTTCCTTTGCGGGGCCCCGGCGTGTCGTGCCGCCGGCACTCGCCGTTGCTGATCTGCCGCCCATTGATCTGGTGGTGATCTCGCACAGCCATTACGATCACCTTGATCTTGCCGCCCTTGAAGAACTGGCTGCGGCCCAACCCGGGATCAAGGTGGTTGTCCCCCTCGGGCTTGCGCAGATGATCAGGGAGGCAGGCTTTACCGATGTGACCGAACTGGATTGGTGGGATGCCACTGCTGCCGCCGGGATGGATATCACCGCGACACCGCTCAGGCACTGGTCATCGCGGACACCGTTTGATCGCAATGTGACCCTCTGGGCCGGTTTCATGATCGATTTTGATGATGGCTACAGTTTCTATTTCGCCGGGGATACCGGTTACAGCAATGATTTCAATGAAACCCGGGCGCGTCTCGGCTCACCCGATCTGGCGGCGATCCCCATCGGGGCGTATCAGCCTCGGGATTTCATGAAAAATTCCCATGTGAATCCTGAAGAAGCAGTTCAGATTTTTTCTGACCTCAAGGCCGGTCACGCGGTGGGTATTCACTGGGGAACGTTCAAACTGACGCTCGAGCCCATGGCTGAACCGCCGCAACGTCTTGCGGCGGCTCTTGATGCGGCCGGGATTGGACGTGACCGGTTCAGGGCCCTTACCCATGGCGAACGCTGGCTTTTGCCAAAGCCCGACTAAGCGATAAATTCTTCCGGCTTGTCGGTGATGATGGTGTCAATGCCCAGCCCGGCGCAGCGGGTGAAGGTTTCGGCATCATTGACGGTATAGATGCGTGTGGCAAAGCCACTTTCCTGCATGGCCGTGATGGCCTTGCTGTCAAGAAAATCAGCATCGAGATGGAAACCTTCCAGCCCGAGGCGGCGGCCTGTTTCCGCCCAGCCTTCGGGGGTTTCTTCGGCGATCAGCGCGAGTTTGTGGTGAAACCCGGCCGCGTGCAGGGCTTCAAGCAGCGGCAGCGAAAACGACGAGACCAGCGTCAATGCCGGGTCGGCCTGCTGCAGGGCTGTCATCACCGCCCGGGCCAGATCGCCGATGGCCACGCTGCCCTGATCCTTGATCTCCCAGTTGAAGATGATCCCTGTCTCGTGCTGAAAGGCCAGTGCATCACCGAGCAGCGGAACCGGCTCGCCGTCATGGCCGCTGTTGTGCCAGGTGCCTGCATCGAGAGCCCGGACGCTGCTGCTGTCAAGATCGGTGATCCGGCCGGAACCCTTCACTGTCCGCCCGAGGTCACGGTCATGGTGGAGACAGAACACCCCGTCAGCCAGCAGCGTCAGATCAGTTTCGATCGATTTAGCCCCGGCGGCATGGGCGGCCCGAAACGCAGCCATGGTGTTTTCGGGGCAGGTGGCACTGGCCCCGCGATGCGCCTGAATTCGATTGCCGGGCAGCCGTGCAGTCATCGGTTGTTGAACAGCATCCCCGGCATGGATGCAGCAGAAAGATCGGCCTTGCCCTGACGCAGCATATCCCATGCCAGTGCGAGATTGGATGAAACCACCGGCTTGCCGATGGTCTGCTCGGCCTCGTCAAGGATCGAAAAACTGTTGAGATTGGTGCAGGAAACAAAGACACCGTCAACCGCATCACCGGCCACCTCAATAATCGCTTTCAGTACCGACCGCGGCTCGATCCGGGCAACCACGGCTTCCTCTGATTGCTCGAACGACACCAGATTGGCGATATCAAAGCCGGCGGCTTCGAGGTAATCGCGGATTGCCAGCGACACATCGGGAATATACGGGGTGACAAAACCGATGCGGCGGCAGCCGAGATGGCGGAAAGCGGCAACAACCGCGGTGATCGGGGTGGTCACGGCCGCATCCGGATGGGTTTCCCTGATCCGGGATGCAACCTCATCAGGGCCGATGATCGTTGCCCCCGAGGTGCAGGCATAGCCGATGACATCCATGCCGAAACTGGCAGGGAATGCGGCGGCGGCGGTCGGCATATCGGCCTTCATCTGCATTAGTGTTTCAGGGGTGACTTCTGGCTGGCTCGGGATGCGGCTGTGGTAGAGATCACAGCTGCCGGGGATGATCTGGCGAAACTCGGTTTCGATCGTTTCATCCGATTTGAGCACGATCAGCCCGAGCCGCGGTCGCCTCTCTTCTGTCAAATCAAAATCAAAACCGGGCATGGCCCACTCCCTCAAAACCTCTTTCTAGAACTAGACCGGCAGACTGGTGATGTAAAGATCAACCTGTATCGCCCTTGACGCCGGTGTCAAAGACCTGTCAATGTTTGGTGATGACCTTGTCCTTTGATACCAATCCGCTTTATCCCACCGGTCTTGACAACCTTGAGGCAACGCCGATCAGCACTGATGTCGGCGCGGTCGAGGCGCTGTTGCAGCATTGCCCTGCGGCGGCTGCCACCCCTCTCCATCTCCTCGATGATGAAGCCCGGCGGCTGGGTCTTGGCGGGCTTTATGCCAAAGATGAACGGGCCCGCATGGGCATGGGCAGTTTCAAGGCGCTCGGTGCGGCCTTTGTCATCGCCCGGGAAGCAGCCGCCGCCCGTGGTGACCGCCCCTGGGCCGAAGCGCTCGAGGGCCGGGTTTTTGTTACGGCCAGTGCCGGCAATCACGGGCTTTCCGTGGTCGCCGGATCAAGAATTTTTGGCGCATCATCGGTGATCTATCTGAGCCGGACTGTCCCCGGCTCTTTTGCGGAACGGCTTCGCGGCATGGGGGCCGAGGTGGTGATCGCAGGGGATGATTACGAGGCCAGCATGGTGGCGGCGGAAGACGCTGCTGAGGCCAATGGCTGGACACTGCTTTCCGATTCAACCTGGCCCGGCCATGATGGCGGGGTCGGGGTCATGCAGGGCTATCTGGTGGCGGCGCGGGAAGCCGCCGATGATTGCCCGCAGCCGCCGAGCCATGTCTTCCTGCAGGCCGGGGTGGGCGGCTTTGCCGCTGCCATGGCCGTGCATCTGCGTGCCCGTTTCGGGGCGACGCCCCGGATCATTGTTGTTGAACCGGACCGTGCCCCGGCACTGCGCCAGGGGATGGCCGAAAGGGCTATCTGCGATGCCGGTTCCGGGGTCTCGTCGATGGGCAGGCTCGATTGTAAACGGGCCTCACAGACAGCGCTCTTGAGCCTCTCACAAACCGCCACTGATTTTGCCACCATCAGCGATGATGACGTCGCCGCCCGGCTGCCGCAGATGGCTGCTGCCGGTCTTGCCACCAGCCCTTCGGGCGGGGCCGGGCTTGCCGCTGCGATGATGGCGGCGGAACAGGGGCTTTTCGGGCTCGGGGCGGAAAGCCGGGTTCTTGTCTTTATTTCCGAAGGCCCGGTTGATGACTGATTTTCCGGCGGCCGAATATGAGGCTCGGATCGCCCGGGTCCAGCGTCTCATGGCCGAGGCCGACCTGCCGCTGATCCTGCTCGCCAGCGAGGCCGAGATCCGCTATTTCACCGGTTTCCGGACGCTGTTCTGGCAAAGCCCGACACGGCCGTGGTTTGTTATCCTCCGCCGCGATGCTGCACCGCTGGCGATCATTCCTGAAATCGGGGCTGCCCTGATGCGCCGCAGCGGGATTGCCGAAATCCGCACCTGGTCTGCCCCAGCCCCCGATGATGACGGGGTCAGCCTGTTGCGGGAGGCGCTCCAAGGCCATGACCGGATCGGCGTTATGATGGGGCATGAAACCGCTTTCCGGATGCCGCTGCATGATCTTGATCGCCTGCGGGGGGCACTGCACGCAGACTGGATCGATGCCACAGGGATCGTCCGGTCACTGCGGATGGTCAAATCCGAAGCTGAGATCGGCATTCTTGAAAAGATCACGGCGATCGCCAGTGATGCCTTCGAGGCGCTTCCCGGTCAAGTGGCGGCTGGCCAGGGCCTCGATCAGGTTTTTCGGGGGTTCAAGCAATTGCTGCTCGAACACGGGGCGGAAAATGTTCCCTATCTAGTCGGTGGCGCCGGGCAGCCCAGTTACGACGATGTGATCTCACCGCCAACCGCCACCCCGCTGGCCGAGGGTGATGTGCTGATGCTCGATACCGGGGCATCGCTGCAGGGCTATTTCTGTGATTTCGACCGCAACTATGCTCTCGGGCGGGCCTCCGATGCTGTCCGCCGCGGCTATGCTGCCTTGCAGCATGCCACCGATGCCGCCCTTGCGGTGGCACGTCCCGGGGTCACCGCCAGCGGTCTTTACCGGGCGATGGCAGAAGCCATGCAGATTGAGGACTCCGATGTCGGGCGGTTTGGTCACGGGCTCGGGATGCAGCTGACGGAATGGCCGTCACTCGCCGCCTGGGATGAAACCGTGCTGGCCGAAAACATGTTCATCACGCTCGAGCCCAGTATCGCCATCGATGGCGGCGGGATCATGGTGACTGAGGAAAATATCGTGATCCGTGATGGTGCACCGCAATGGCT
>JBMHCY010000025.1:0-26111 GCA_049889655.1 Puniceispirillales bacterium (SeqCode) | reverse complement strand
AATCCACAGTCATGATAATTTCTGCGCGTTAACGGGATTTTAAGTCTTTGGTGCTATCCTTCCTTTGGATCAATGGTGGGGGAGGAAGAAATGGCTAATAAATTTCCAAACTATGATAGTGCGCAAAAATGGCCGGCATCCGACCCGATACCTGATGAATCAGGGATATACGCTATTTTTCTCCGATCAACCGATAGCCTGCCGGATGAATGGAAGGATATCCTCAAGAGAGAGGATCATCTTCTTTATATTGGAAAGGCTAAAAAAAATGAAAAGGCTAAAAATATTGGAAAGGCTAAAACTGGCTTAAATAAGCGCCTTCAAAAGCATTTTATGGCATCCGACTCAACCAAAGTCACGTTCAGGCGTTCTGTAGGTGCTGTTTTAAGAGAGTTTCTGAATTTGAAACCTTGCTTTCACTCATCTGCTTCCAGCGAAGGCCAATATAGTTTTTGGAACGAAGAAGCATTGTCAAAATGGATCAGGGGGAACTGTTTTTTTTCATATCAAATGCTTCCATCAGAAGAAGCTAAGGAGACAGAAAGATTGCACATTCATAACCTTTGCCCTCCTCTGAACATCAACGACAATCCCCGTAAGATTGGAAAGGTGAAGGACGCTCGCAAAGAATGTGCTGAAATAGCGAAACAAGCCTCTTCAAATTAATTTTTTCCCAAAATTGGTCTTTTTCTTTTGTTGCTGCCGGAAGCAAATATCAGCACTTGCTCAAGAAATGAATGAACCATTGAGCGATTTTGTGACTGCTAACGTGAGTTGGGTGCTTTGACGCGATCCCCCCACATTCCCGATTGCATCACCGGGGCACCTTTGGCTAGACTTGTCCCCCATGGATGTTGCTCTCGATGCCATTGTTGATCTGCCGCGCTATCCCCTTGCGGACCCGGCGCGCACCCCGGGGCTGGTGGCCGATTGCCGTGAGCGGTTTGATCGTGACGGCGTTATCGGGCTTGAGGGCTTTATCCGCCCTGAGGCCGTCGCCACGCTGGTGGCCGAAACCGCCCCGCTCGTCGATGAGGCGTATTTCACCGCATCGACCCACAATGTCTACCTGACCCCGCCCGATGAAAGCCTGCCGCCGGACCATGTCTTCAACCGGCAGGTGACCTCATCCAAGGGCTGCATCTGCTCTGATCAGGTGCCGCCGCAATGCGCGCTCCACCAGCTCTATGAAGCCCCCGCCTTCCGTGATTTCATCGCCGCGGTGGTGGGGGAGCAAAGCCTCCACCCCTATGCTGATCCGCTGTCGTCGATCAATGTCCACTACGCCGGTGCGGGCAAGGAGCTCAACTGGCATTTCGACAATTCGGAATTTGCCATCACCCTGCTGCTGCAGGCTCCGGAGGCTGGCGGCAAATTTGAATATGTCCGTGACCTGCGCGATGCCGAGGCGGGCGAGATGAATTTTGACGGGGTTGAGGCTGTCCTCGATGGCCGCACCACCCCCACCGTGCTGGCTGTCGAGCCGGGGACGCTGGTGCTCTTCCGGGGGCGCAATTCAATCCACCGGGTCACCCCCACCATTGGCGGGCGTGATCGCATTCTTGTGGTGCTGGCCTATAATTCCGCGCCGGGGATCGCGCTTTCCGAAACCGCAAGGATGACCTTCTATGGCCGGCTCCAGTAAACCCGAAGCGGAGACTTCCGCTGCGGATGATCACCATGATCCGGATGAGATTTTTCTCGACCAGCTGAAGGATGCCTTCATCTTTTTCACGGCCCTGACCACTGCTGTCATGGAAGGGCTGGTGCTCGCCCGTCGCCATTACCGCAAGCAACGCCGGGCTGAGCCGATCTCCCATGGCTGACGATTACCGCATGGTGATGAAGGCGATCCCGGCCGCTGAACGGCGGGCGTTGATGGCTTTGACCAACCGTCACGGGCTCGTTCGCCTCGGCCTGCATCTCGGCCTCATTGCCGGTTGTGCCGGGCTCAATGCCTGGGGTGGCGGCGTGCTCGGGATTGTCGGTATGGTGGGGCAGGGGGCGGCAATGTGCTTTCTTTTCTGCGCCATGCATGAGGCCAGCCACGCCACGGCCTTCCGGACGAAAGCGATCAACACTGCGGTGACCTGGCTCACGGGGTTGATCCTCATCATCGGGCCGAAATGGTTTTTCTATTTCCATACCGATCACCATCGTTACACCCATGATCCCGAACGTGACCCTGAACTGGAAACCCCGAAACCGGAAACCCGGGGCGGCTATCTCTGGCATCTCTCAGGGCTGCCGCTGTGGGGCGCGGTCATCCGGACGCTTGCCCGCAATGCTGCCACCGGCCCCCGGGCTGATTATGTGCCGCTGGCGGCGCAGGGGGCTGTCCGCCGGGAAGCCCGGCTGATGCTGGCGATCTATGCTGCAGTGATCGGGGCCGGGCTCACCTTTGCCCCGGCCGCCCTGATACAGTTCTGGCTGTTGCCGATCATCCTCGGGCAGCCGTTTCTGCGGCTCTTCCTGATGGCCGAACATACCGGCTGCCCCCATGATCCGGATATGCTCCGCAACAGCCGGACGATCCGCACCAATCCGCTGGTAATGCTGATCGCCTGGAATATGCCCTATCATACCGCCCATCACAGCCTGCCTGCTGTGCCGTTCCACCAACTGGCGGCATTCAACGCCCATCTCGAGCCCCATATCATGCACCGGGCCGAGGGCTATCGGCAGTTCCACGGTGAGACAGTGCGCGGATTTTCAGCCTAGGCGGGGGGCTTTTTTCTGTTTTCGCGGATGATGATCATCATGCCTGCAGCAACGATCAGCAGCACCCCGGGGAAGAGTGTCCCGAACGGGGCTTCGGCGAAGAAAATCCAGCCCAGCAGAAACGATATTGGGATGCCGAAATATTCAAAGGCGGCGAGGGTCGACGGTTCCACCAGCCGGTAGGAAATGACCAGCGACATCACCCCAAGCCCGCCGCAACAGCCGAGCAGTACGAACAGCCCGGCATCACCGACGGAATTGATCGGCACCATGCTGCCGGTGATGATCAGCCCCAGCAAGGCCATCAGGAAGGTGGCGGATTGTTGCCCGATCTGGATCGCTGCCGAGGGGGTTTCAGAAGGGAACAGCCGCACCAGCACATTCGCCATCCCATAGCCGCAGGCCGCGATCACCGGCAGCACCATCCAGATCGAAAAGCCTTCTCCGAACGGCTTGAGGATCACCAGAACCCCGGCAAAGCCCAGCATGACAGCGGCGATCCGCACCCAGCCGACCTGCGCCCCAAGAATCGGGATCGACAGCAGGGTGATGAACAGCGGGCTGGTGAAGCCGAGTGCCGATGCGGTGGCGAACTCGATCTTGGTGAGGGCGGTGTAGAAACTGATCTGGGCGATCATCACTGCCCCGGCACGCAGCAGGATGATCGTGATATCGCGCTTGCGGGTGATTGTTTTCAGGCCAGCGAGCCCGGGCCCCAGCATCAGCAGGATCGCCGCCGGGATAATTCCGAACAGGTTCCGCAGCACAGCAATTTGCAGGATCGGGTAGTCGCCGCCGAGCATCCGGACAAGCACCCCCATCACATCAAAGGCGAAAAGGCCCATCACAATGACAATGATCGCCTGCCATAACTGTGTCATTGCCATTAATCCCGAAACAGAAAACCAATCCGAAATGGTAGCACAGGATCATGCTGATTTGCCGCCTTTTTGATGCAAGGCGGATCACTGCTCGGGCATCGTTTTCAGGAGCTGCTGTCGGCGTTGATCTTCTTCCTGGATGCGGCGGTCAATTTCTGCTGCAGTAAGACCGTCTTCTTTCAGGGGCTGGATCAAGGCCTGCAGCGTGTCCAGATCAATCGTCTCCAGCGTGGTGATGATTTCGCCGGAAAGATTATCAGCAAGCGATATTGTATCTGTCCCGCCTTGTTCAATCAGGCGATCCAGATCAATTTCACCTGACATAATGCCCTTGATCAGGCCATCTTCAGCAATGGCTGCCCTGAGACTGGTGGTTCTGACTTCGATCAGGTCACGGTAAAGAGGGTAAACAGCACGTGCGGCGGGCTTGGTGACTTTCCACCATAGCGAAGTTGAGGTGATATCTGCTGTTGCTGCCGGCATGGCCATGAAAACCAGCATCAGGCTGATCATGGCCATGATCTGGTTGCCGCCCACCCCGATGAACGCACCCCAGAGTTTTTCTTTCAGCTCCGGTTCATGGTTGATCAAGACCTTGAGCAGAAACCGTGATGCCAGAAAAAAGCTGAGGAAGATGGCTATGCCACCGATGAGCCCGCTGAATGTGCCGATAAATCCCAGCGAAGATGTTTCCAGCGTGCCTGTCAGGCCAATCACGAGATCAACATAGGATGCAATTTCATCAGAAAAATGCAGATAGATCAGATAAGGAATGTAAAAGGCAATCAGTGCGATAAAGGCCCGTGCCGCCCCTCGATAATAGCCGATAACACCACCGATAAGGAGGAAGATAAAGAGCGATACATCGAGGATAATATAACCGGGGATATTATTGAATATCTGCACCAGGACACCCCTCTTGTGCCCTAGTGGCAGGCCTTGCCCAGGGCCTTGAGCCGCCAGTAGTTATAGGGCAGGGGCGTGATAAACCCGGCAAACAGCATGAACGGGATCACCCACCAGGTCAGGATAGCCCCGCCGGTCAGCATCACATCGGTGATATTCATGGCGGCTTCCATCGAGATCATCGAGATCAGCGACATCCCGATGGCGGTCTTGAACGCGAGTTTGAGGGCCATCTGGCGGCTCAGGATGATTGTTTCAAGCAGGATCGAGGTCATCAGCCCGTTGATAATCGCCAGTGACATGATCGCCAGTACAGGCCAGGGGATTCCGGTGATCTGAAAAAAGGCGATCGTGCCGAAATCACCAATCGAACAGCCGAGCAGACACCACAGGGTGTTGATGGAAGCCCTGCGCCAGGTGTGGCGGCACGTCCATGAAATGGAAAGATTCTGTGATAGAGCTGTCATCGGTCTCCCTCTCTCCCCTATAAATAACCATCACCATGACAAATGCAAAGACCGGATGATGAAAAATGGCGAAAGCCAGCGGTGATCGCCATCAGGGTTCCAGCCTCGGTGTTTCAGTCTTCTTTTTTGGTCGGCCGAGGGGTGTGCTGTAATCAACGGCGGTGACGCCGCAGGACAGCGCATAGCAGGCCAGCGATACCGATTTCGGGATATCCACCTTTTTGCCCTTGCGTTCCCCCTTTTCATAATACTGAACCGTCCGCAGCTTCAGCCCCAGCCGCTGTGCTGCCTTGGTCTGGTTAAACCCCATGGCCTTGCGCCAGGTCTTGAATTCTTCCGGTTTCACTGATGGCATCCCATAGAAGGCTGAATCACAGACGGAAATTGATAGCATAATTATGCAAAAATTGCATAAAATATGTGTACATATTGCGCTTTTGTGCTAGAGTGTGATCATGAAAGTTGGTGTTATTCCATTCCGGTTGAAAAAGGACAGGTTCGAGATCTGTCTCATCAAGAGCCGCACCAAGCCAAAGCAGATGACCTTTCCGAAGGGGATGGTCAAGCGTAGGGAAGCCTGGGAAGATGCCGCCCTGCGTGAGTTGTTCGAAGAGGCTGGCTGCAGGGGGAATATCCTGATGCGCCGGATGCCGCTGTTGCTTTCGCCCAGAAAAATGCCCGAAGAGTCCTGTGTCTTTTTCTGGTGCGAGATTGACGAGGTGCTCAAATCCTGGCCTGAGAAGAAGCAGCGCGAGCGGATTTGGCACACAATCGGTGCGGATATGGATTTCCGGCTCACCCGCAATGCCCGCAAGATTTACCGTGAATTGCTCGATCTCGGCCTGGATCAGGACAACCCCAAGGTTGTTACCGCCGAGAACTGGCTCAGGCAACGGCTCGACGGCCATGGCAGCAGAGGCCGCCTTTCCGCCTGATCTTGCTGTATCATTGGGGCTTGCGCTCACCTGCTATCCGTGGAAAAAGAAGCGGTGCGTTGATTGCTGACGGGTGAACCATGCCTGCAAAACCTGACCTGACTGTGCCGGAAAACAAGATCACGGTGGCCGATTCCCCCATTCACGGGCAGGGTGTGTTCGCTCTTGTTGATATTAAGAAGGGGGAGGTGATCGAACGCTGCCCCTATATCGTCATCGATGATGATGATCTTCAGGAAGAAAACAGGCTCAACGACTATCTCTTCACCAGCCCCGATGCGAGCACAGATTACCTTGTCGTCATGGGCTATGGTATGATGTACAACCACGATGATAACGCCAATTCCGAATGGGAAATTGATCAAGACAACCGCTTTGTCCGGTTTACGGCCACCCGCGATATCAAGAAGGGTGATGAGATTTTCCAGAATTATGGTGAGGAATACTGGAAAACACGGGAATAATCTGTCCCTCCCGTCCCCGTGATCATAGGAAAATCATTTCCTCTTTCTGTCAAAACTGAAAAAAACCTCTCTTTGACCTCGCCTGGGGTACCCGTGGCGATAATATTTTTGTCATTCTGCTGTTCTCTTGAAGACGAAGGAACAGGCAGATGGATTATTTCCCCATCTTCATGGCCACCCGTGGCCGCCGGGTATTGTTTGTCGGTGGTGGCGAGGATATCGGCCATAAACTGCTGCTGCTGGGCAAATCGAGTGCCAAACGGCTGGTCTTTGGTGTGATCACCGATGACCGCGTCAAGGCACTGGTTGATGCAGGTGATGTGCAGTATTTTCCCCGGCCTCTCGAAGCGGCTGACACCGAAGCGGCGGTGCTTGCCTATATCGGGACGGATGATGCGGCCGAGCGCGATGCCGCCATGGCGGTTCTGGATGCGGCGGCCATTCCCTATTGCGTGATTGATGACAGAGCGCGATCACGGTTCATCACCCCGGCGCTGGTTGACCGTGATCCGGTGGTTGTTGCGATCGGCACCGAGGGTACGGCACCGGTACTGGCACGGCTCTTGAAATCCAGGATCGAATGCCTGATGCCGATGCTGCTCGGCCGGCTGGCGCGGCTTGCCGAGGGTCTGCGGCCGCGGCTTGAACGCCTGCCGAAAGGCACGGCACGGCGGCAGGTCTGGTCACGGTTTTTTGCAGCTGCCGATGATGCCGATGCTGAGACGCTGGAAGATCGTCTTGAAACCCTGATCACTGAAACACTGGCCGGTACGGCCACCGAAGTTCACCCGGTTCGTTTTGTCAGCGCCGGGCCGGGTGACCCTGACCTGCTCACAAGGGCTGCCGCCAAGGCGCTTGATGATGCGGATGTTGTCCTCCATGACAGGCTGGTTCCCCCGGCCGTTTTGGAATTGTGCCGCCGAGAAGCGATCCTGATCGAAACCGGCAAGAAAGGCTTCGGCCCCGGCTGGGATCAGGACGCCATCAATGCCCTTCTGATCGAAAAAGCCCGTGAGGGCGGTCGGGTTGTCCGGCTCAAATCTGGTGATGCCGGGATGTTCGGCCGCCTTGATGAAGAAATAGCCGCTCTCGATGGCGCAGGCCTCGCCTTTGATGTCATCCCCGGGGTGACAGCATCGGCCGCCGCCGCTGCCGCTATGGGCGTATCGCTCACCCGCCGCGGGCGCAACAGCGCCGTCACTGTGGTCACCGGCCACGATATCAAGGGATACGCGGAACAGGATTGGCGCAATCTCGCCCGCCCCGGGGCAGTCACTGGCCTCTATATGGGGGTGAGGGCGCTGCCTTTTGTCCAGGGTCGGCTGCTGATGCACGGGGCGTCAGCAGCGATGCCGGTCACAATTGCCGAACGTGTCGGCCATCCCGACCGCCGCATTATCACAACGACACTTGGGGCGATGGGTACCACTGCCCGGGATCATGCGATCACCGGCCCGGCAGTGATCATGCTGGGGCTGGCCCCGCATCACCGCCAGGTTCTTGATCCCCCGGAAACCGCAACAGCAGAGGTCATCTCATGACCACCAATACCGACACCCAGATCATCATCACCGCGAATGATTTCACCACAGGTGAGGTCGTCTATCTTTCCGACCGGGGCTGGCAGCCATGGATAAAAGCCGCGCATCTCTACCCCGATCTTGATAGCGCCGATGAAGCCATGGCGTTTGCCGCCCGGCCTGATGAGGTCGTGGGGGCTTATGTGATCGCCGTGGAACTCAAGGACGGGGTGATTGTCCCGACCCAGTTCAGGGAAAAAGTCAGGGCGCTCGGGCCGACCAACTATTTCCATGGCAAACAGGCGGGATAGAGCGATGTATCAGTACAATGATTTCGATCAGGCTTTTGTCCGTCAGCGGGTGGCCGAATTTCGGGCCCAGGTCGAACGGCGGCTTGATGGCATCCTGACCGAGGATGAATTTAAACCCCTCAGGCTCCAGAACGGTGTCTACCTGCAGCTTCATGCCTATATGCTGCGGGTGGCGATCCCGTACGGGACGCTGTCATCGCGGCAATTGGAACAGCTGGCGATGATCGCTGAAACCTATGA
This sequence comes from Puniceispirillales bacterium (SeqCode), assembly GCA_049889655.1. Classification (GTDB taxonomy): domain Bacteria; phylum Pseudomonadota; class Alphaproteobacteria; order Puniceispirillales; family UBA1172; genus UBA1172. The sequence goes on along the minus strand of JBMHCY010000025.1, from coordinate 17,666 downwards.
CAAGGGCTATGGCCATTTCACGACCCGCCAGAATATCCAGTTCAACTGGATCAGGCTTGCCGATGTTGCTGATGCCCTCGATGCGCTCGCCGATGTGGAAATGCACGCGATCCAGACTTCGGGGAACTGCATCCGCAATGTAACAGCGGATCATTTTGCAAGGGCGGCGCGCGATGAGGTTGAGGACCCGCGGATAACAGCCGAATTACTGCGGCAATGGTCAACCAGCCATCCCGAATACGCTTATCTGCCGCGCAAGTTCAAGATCGCTGTCACCGGGGCGGCGGAAGACCGTGCCGTGATCGCTTTTCACGACATTGGCCTGCAGATACGCCGCAGTGATGACGGGGCTGTTGGCTACAAAATCTGGGTGGGTGGCGGCCTTGGCCGGACGCCGCGCAAGGGCAGGGTGCTGAAATCGTTCCTGCCTCGGGCAGACCTGCTCGCCTATTGCGATTCCATCCTTCATGTCTACAACCGGCTTGGCCGCCGCGACAACAAATACAAAGCCCGGATCAAGATCATGATTGATGAACTTGGGCTGGCGGAAGCACGGCGGCTGATTGAGGCCCATTTTGAGACAATCAAGGGCGGGATTACCGCCCCGGCGGCACTGGAGAAGCGGATTGCCGCTGCCTTCAGCCCCCCTGATTTTTCGGCTGCTGCCCCGCATGATCCGCAACTCGAAGCCGGGCTTTCTCCCGGTTTTGCCGCGTGGCTCGATAGCAATACCGCCGCCCACCGTGATGATCGCCACGCCATTGTCACCATCTCGCTGAAAGCCCACGGGGCAACCCCGGGTGATGCCAGCGCGGCGCAGATGCGGGCTGTTGCCAGCCTCGCCCGGGATTATGCCTATGATGAAATCCGCATCAGCCATGAGCAGAACATCACCCTGCCTCATGTCCCCAAACAGCATCTTGCGGTGATCTATCAGCGGCTGGTGGAAATCGGCTTGGCGACGGCGAATATCGGCCTCATTTCGGATATTATTGCCTGCCCGGGGATGGATTACTGCGCCCTTGCCACGGCACGGTCGATCCCCATTGCCCAGGATATTGCGCTGCGCTTCAACGATCTGAAGAAAGAGCATGATATCGGGCCGCTGAAGATCAAGATCTCCGGCTGCATCAATGCCTGCGGCCATCATCATGTCGGCCATATCGGCATTCTCGGGCTGGACCGGGCCGGCGTTGAAAACTACCAGATCACCCTTGGCGGTGATGGCAGTGAAGGGGCAACGCTGGGCGAACGCACCGGCCCCGGGTTTCCGGCAGAAGCCCTGATCGATGCTGTTGAAACGATTGTCGATACCTATCTCAAAGGCCGGTTGAACAGGGATGAGACATTTCTGCAATTTTATCATCGTGTCGGGATGGCCCCGTTCAAGGCGGCGCTCTATCCCGACCGTCCCTTAAAGAAAGCAAGTTGAGATGACTGCTGAAACGGCCCTCGTTCACATCACCAGGGAAGGCTTTGCGCCTGACCCGTGGCAGCACAGAATTGTGCTGACCATCGACACGCTTGATCAACGAACTGATCCGGATAACAGCGTCCTGCGGCTTGATGGTGATGCCAGGGTTGAAGAGATCGCGAAGGAACTCGGGCAGTTCAATGCGATCAGCCTCACTTTTCCGGGTTTTCAGGATGGCCGCGGTTTTTCGCTGGCACGGAAACTGCGTGCCATGGGGTATCGCGGTATGCTGCGGGCCGAGGGCGGTATCCATGTCGATCAGTTCCGCCATGCCCTGCTTGCCGGTTTTGATGCTGTCGCCATCCCCGAAGATCAGGCTGCACGAATGCCCGAACGGCTGTGGCGGCAGGCGGTAGCGGAGGCGTTGCCATCCTATCAGGCCATGTTCATGGCCCATCAGGATAGGCCCTTTTTGGGGTAAAATACCTATCCTTTATCAGCCAATCCTGATATGTAGGAGCAGATCCTTACATGAAAAGGTCAGGGATGGGTCATATGTTCCGTTTGTTTGCCGTTATGCTGTTTGTTGTTGCGCTGGCCCTGCCGGGTGTTGCCCAGACAAAACGCCCCGTTTCCGGGGTCGTCGCCGCCTCATCGGGCGAAGTCCTGATCAGTTATGCCGAAGACGATGGTGACGGCATTGGCCGTATCGCCGGGATCGGTGACCCGATCTACCTGAACGATACCATCCGCACCGGGCCGGGAACGAAGCTTCAGGTTCTGCTCAAGGACCAGACAGTATTCACCATCGGCCCGAACGCCGAGCTGGTTTTCGATGAATTCGTTTATGATCCTGCCGGGGCGGTGGAGCCGGTCCTCTCAGCGACAGTCAAAAAAGGTGTCTTCAAATTCATCTCAGGCAAGGTCTCGGCCCAGAAGCCTGGCGCGATGACGCTGAACCTGCCGAATTCCACTGCATCGATCCGCGGCACGACCGTGGCAGGCCGTGTCGGTGATGACGGGGAGACTGACCTGGTGCTGCTTACCGGGGCCATTTCGGTGACCTCGGTTGCGAGCCCGGCACCGATTGATGTGTTCCAGTCCGGCTGGGGGGTATCGGTATCAAGCGACGGGCTGGTCGATGATCCGTTTCCGGTTCCGGCCGATATCGTCAATGATATTCTCAGCATTGCCTCATTTCAGTTGAACGAAGCCGGCCTTGGCGGGACCGCTTCGGTGGACGGGGCAGGGGAGACGGGTGCCCCTCAATTGACCGCAGAACAGCAGGTCGTTGCGGATTTTGTCGTCGATGCCACGGAAACTCTCGCCGGGGATGGCCAGACGGAGGTCAATGTTGGTGATCTTCTGCAGCTCATCACCCAGAACGAGGAACTCTCGGCACTTCTCCTGGCCAATGGCCTTGATGTCGAAACCGTACCTGATATCAACTACGCTTATCTTGATACACGGCTGATCTCTATTCTTGCCGGTGGTGGCGGGCCCGTCCCGTTCCGCCTGCAGGATGATGGTGACGGGACCTACAGCATTGATCACTCCGGCCTGTCGGCTGCAGCAGCGGCGGTGCTGTCACCACCCTATTCGGGCAGTGTCCGGTTTAATGCGTCTGACCTTGATCTGTCACCTGATGAAACGGCTTCCTCGGCATCGGGGACAGCCAGCTATGATTATACGCTGAACCTTGATACAGCTTCGGTGACCGGGTCGTTTTCAGTTTCCAATGTTGTTATCAACGGCAATGCCTATGGCAGCGGCAGCTCATCCTTCACTGATGAAAGCCTCGCCGGCAAGGATCAGGTCGGGTATGACGATGACAATGACATGGTGTTAAGCGTCGGTGATGAGATTTTCTATGTCACCCCGGATACGATCGCGCTGTCGAATGCCGGTAATAATGCCACTGTCAGTCTCGAGATAACAGCCGGTTCAGTCACCGACGGCACTGAGGCCAACACCATCGGCGGGCTCTATGGCGGGACCAATGTCTATGTCCTTGATAACAGTGATCCAGATATTTCAGCCCGGGTCGAGAAATACGAGGTTGGCCGCAAGGTCGAATAGATGCGGACTGCCCAGATCAGCCCAGCACCGAGAAACTCGATTCTTCATTGATCGGCCGTTTGCGGGAATAGAACCCCACATTGATATCCTTGTCGATATACGGCAGCCGCCAGTTGAGTGGGTCAGCATCATGGTCATTGCCGTTCTCGCAATAACCGATCAGGGCCGTCATCATCTTGCCTGCAATCGGGGCGTTCTTGTACTGGTTGCCGCTGCTCCCGCAGGCCATGTAATAGCCGCCAAGCGACGTCTTGTCATAGATCGGAATCCAGTCCGTCGAGGCATCGTAGAGATCAACGACACCGCGCATCCGTGACGGAATACCGAGGCTGGGCACCCGCTGGCCGTAGCGCATCGCCTGGGTTTTCCACTGGTCGGTGAAATTGCCGTCATAATCGGTATCGCTGTCGGTCCAGTAATGCTCGTCGCAGGCCGGGTCTTCGCTGCCGACAAGGATATGGTTGCCATGTTCCGGCCGGCAATAGCAGGCGATATCACTGTCGGAAACGATCATGCCGTCGGTTTCGAAATCAAATCCTTCCGGGGCAGGGACATGGACGACTTCCTGGCGCAGCGGCCGGGTTGTAATTGTCATCTCCTCAGTGACACCAGCCATTTTGTTGATGAAGGATGACCCGGGCCCGGCCACGTTGACAACCACCGGGGCGTGGATTTCCTCACCATCGGCAAGCCGGACACCTTTCACGCGCCCGCCCTCTTTGAGTATCTCCACCACCTCGACCCCGAGGCGGAATTCCGCCCCGTGCTGGCGGGCGGCATCAGCCAGATTCTGCGAAGACAGGGCCGGGTCTGTCACGTAACCGCCGTTTGGCCAGAACACACCCCCGGTGAGGCGATTGCCGTTGCTTTCGCCAAACCCCTGATCATCCATCCGCCGCGGCGGCGTGAAACTGTCCATGGAATAGATCGGCAGTCGGCTGTTGATCTCATCAGCGCCCCACTCTTCGATGGGGATATCGAGGGCGCGGCTGTTTTCAATATGCTTGACGAGATGGTCATTGGCATCGGTCTTCATGACAAGGCAGCCACATTCGATAAAGCGAGCGAGATCAGCCTTGCCGGAAAGGCCCAGATAATCCACCCAGTCGCGCCAGTAGTGGTAGCCTTCCCAGGCAAAGGCAGTGCCGTCAAAGGTGGAATAGTGCATCCTGATAATGGCGCAGGACCCGGCCGTCGACCCATGACCGATCTGGTTGTTGCGGTCGAGTGACAAGGTCTTCCATCCGGCTTTCGCCATCTCGAACGCTGTTGCTGTACCGATCACGCCTGTGCCGATAATAATCGCATCGGGTTGTGTGGTCATGGTGTCCTCCCTCAAAAACACTGCTTAACTGACGGCGTCGGCACCGCCTTCGGCTGTCCGCCTGGCGATGAAAGCCTGCAAGGCCTCGACCTTGTCTTGATCAATATCGGGGCGGTGGCCGTGTTCAAGGATCGATTTCCAGACCCCGGTGGCGCGTTCATGGGCATCGATGGCACCGTTTTCCGTCCAGGTCCCGAAATTGGAAAGATCGGCGACGATATGCTCGTAGAATTCGGTGCGGTAGCGGGCCATGGTGTGATCACAGCCGAAGAAATGGCCGCCCGGTTCAATCCCGGCAATGGCATCGAGGCCGATATCATCACGCCGCCCCTGATAATCACGGCAGAGATCGGCGATCATCTGGACGCCTTCCATATCAGTGATCAGTTTTTCATAGCCGACGGTGAGCCCGCCTTCCTGCCAGCCAGCGGCATGGATCACGACAGTGGCCCCGCCCAGGAGGCATCCCCAGGTGCCCATCTGGGTTTCATTGGCCGCCTGGGCATCGTTGATATTGGCCGCAGAACCGCTGGCCGACCGCCACGGCAGGCCGATCTTGCGCGCCAATTGTCCGGCGGCAACCGACGCCCTGAAATGTTCCGGCGTGCCAAAGGCCGGGGCCCCTGATTTCATGTCAACATTGGAGGTGAATGTCCCGTAACAGACAGGCGCCCCTGGCCTGACAAGCTGGGTCAGGGTGATCGCCGCCAGCGCTTCAGCATGGCTGAGCGTGATCGCCCCGGCCACGGTAATCGGGGCCATTGCCCCCATCAGCGTGAACGGTGTGACGATCGACATTTGCCCGGCACGGGCGAAATCGATCAGCCCCTGGGCCATGGGGATATCGATCTGGCGGGGGGAATTGGTGTTGATGATGGTGTAACACCAGGGCTCGGCAAAGAATTCATCATCACTGATGCCGCGGAAATCACGCATCATCTCAAAACTGTCTTCAACCTGCGGTGTGCCTCTGGAAAAGATGAACGGCACTTTGTCGGTCAGCGTCAGCTCCGCTTCCAGCATGGCGTAGTGGCGCAGGTTGACCGGAATATCCTGCGCTTCCACCAGCGGCGGGATCATATGCAGCGCATCAAAATGATGGGTGATCTGCACCAGTTCACGAAAATCATTGAGACTGCCCGGACGTCGGCCCCGTTCCCGGTCATTGACATAAGGGGCCCCGGCCCCAGGCTGAAAGACAAGATTGCCGAGCGCCAGTTCAAGATCACGGTGGCGAGCCCCAGCACGCATGGTGATGGATTTTGGCGCGGTGGCGAGGGCTGCCTCCACCATCTCCCGGCCGATATGAACCGTCTGGCCATCATCGGCCACCCGCGCCCCACCCTTGCGGTAGAGATCGACCGCTTCATCAAGCAGGATACGAAGCCCCATCTCTTCGAGGATTGTCAGCGCGCTCTGGTGCATCTCCTCGATAAAATCATCGGAAAAGATCGCCATCTGCGGAAAGGGGTTCTTCAACGCCCCGCCCTGCGGCGGCGGTGAGGTTTCCGCCGCCGGGGTGTCTTGCCGTCTTTTCCGCCCGCGTCGCCGGGGTTCGTTGATGGCGTTCATCCGCGCATGGCCTCGCCTTTGGGGTCATAGGGTGACGGTGCGATGACTGTTGCCTTGCGCTCGACCCCCACCACATGAACCGACAGTTTCTGCCCGACGCTGGCCAGATCCTTGCGGACGAGAGCCATTGCCAGCGATTTCCCGACTGTGTGGCCATAGCCGCCTGAGGTCACGAAACCGATCCGCTCATCACCGTTCCAGACAGGCTCATAACCGCTGGCATCGGCGTCATCAGCCTCAATATCGAGGGTGACCAGCAGCATTTCCGGCCCGTCACCATCACGTTCGGCGATGGCAGCATCACGGCCGATGAAATCCCCCTTGTCCCAGGCGATCCAGCGATCCATGCCGGTCATCCCCGGGGTGTAGCCTTGCGTGAATTCTGCCGACCAGATACCGAAACTCTTTTCCAACCGCAGCGACAGCATGGCGTTGAAGCCGTATTCGATAATGCCGCTTTCAGCCCCGGCTTCGAGCAGCATCCGGCGCAGGGTGATGTGATCACCCATGCGGCAGTTGATCTCATAGCCCAGTTCCCCGGCGACCGAAAGCCGCCCGACACGGGCCCGGATCATGCCGATATCAAACTGCCCGCAACCGAGGAATGGCAGCTCCCCGACCGGCTGATCGGTAAGGCGGCTGATGACCTCCTTCGATTTCGGTCCGGCGAGAGAAAAGCCGACAATTTCCTCACCCAGATCACGGATGCTGACGCCATCATCGAGATGATCGTTGAACCAGCGCATATGCCAGTCCCGCAGGTAATACGAGCCCATGATCCACCAGCTGCCATCGCCCCAGTTGAAGATCGTCAGATCACCCTTGAGCTTGCCTTCCGGGCTGAGCATCGGGGCAAGACCGGCACGGCCGGGTTTCGGCAGCCTTGAGGCCATGATCCGGTTGAGCCAGGCTTCGGCATTGGGGCCGGTGATCTCAAACCGCGAGAAGCCCGAAATATCGAGCAGGCCGACACCATCACGGACAGCGTGGCATTCCTTGGCGACGATATCGAAGGCGTTGGATCGCTTCAGTGACGGTGTTTCCTCAAAGCCCTTTTCAGCAAAATAGAGTGGCACTTCGAGGTCCCAGCTGCATCCCCATTTGCATCCGGCTTCTGTCATCGCATCATGGGCAGGGGCCATCTTGAGCGGCCGCCCGGCTGGCAGTTGTTCGTTCGGATAGGTCATGACGAAGCGGCGGGAATAGAACTGCCCTGTTGTCTGGCGGATATATTCCTTGTTTTCGGCAAACGCCCCGTAGCGGGCAACATCCATGCCGTAGACATCAGCTTCAGGCTCGCCATGGATCATCCATTCCGCCAGTGATTTGCCGACACCGCCGCCTTGCAGGAATCCGGCCATCACGGCACAGGCACACCAGTATCCGGGCTTGCCGGGGACGGGCCCGACCAACGGGTTGCCATCCGGGGAGAAGGTGAAGGCCCCGTTGACCCAGGTCTTGACGCCGACTTCCTGCAGCACGGGATAGCGTTCAAACCCCAAGATCAGTTCCTTTTCGATCCGGTCGGTCTGTTCCTGGAACAGCTCCATCCCGTAATCCCAGGGCGCGCCATCCATGGCCCAGTGTTCGTGGTCAACCTCATAGATGCCGAGCAGAACCCCGTTCTGGTCCTGCCGCAAATAGGTAAAACCTTCGAGATCAACGGTCATCGGCACCTCGAAATCGATTTCCTCGAGCATCGGGATGCTGTCGGAGATCAGGTAATGATGCTTGAGCGGCGAGACCGGCAGTTCAATCCCTGCCATGCGGCCGACCTGCTTGGCCCAGAGCCCGGCAGCATTGACAACGTGCTCACAGGTGATCACCCCCTTGTCGGTGATGACACGCCAGCCATCCTTTGTCTGTTCCAGTGCCTCGACCTTGGTGTGCTCGAAATAGGATGCCCCGCGCTTGCGGGCGGCGGTGGCATAGGCGTGCACTGTGCCGGTGGTATCGAGATACCCTTCACGGTCGGCCCACATTCCCCCCAGCAGGCCGTCGGTGGCCATGATCGGGTTCAGCTCACGTGCTTCTTCCGGGGTGACGAGACGGCAATCCTCAATGCCGATCGACTGGAAGACACGATAGGCGGATTGCAGCCATTCCCAGCGATCCGGGGTTCCGGCCATGGTCAGGCCGCCGGTCATATGCAGGTTAATGTGCTGGCCGCTCTCTTCCTCGATTTCCTGAAGCAGATCGATGGTATAGGCCTGAAGCGCAGCAATATTCGGATCAGCGTTGAGCGCGTGGATCCCCCCCGCGGCGTGCCAGCTTGATCCGGCTGTCAGAACCGACCGTTCCAGGAGGCAGACATCTGTCCAGCCGAATTTGGCAAGGTGATAGATTACCGATGCACCAACAACACCGCCGCCAATAACAACTACCCTGTAATGAGAATTCATCGCTGCCCCCATCATAAACATGACTGATTAATTCTTTAATCAATCATTAAAAATCAGCTGAAAGCAAAGTCAAGTGTTGGCGGTGGTATGGCTTGAAAAAAGGTCGGGAATTATGGCAGGATTTATACATGGCAACGCTCAGCACAACACCCTTGCACGATCATTTCGGGGTTGCGATCACAGATGTTGATCTGCGGGAGGTTACGGCAGATCATCTGTTCCCGGAAATACGAGCACTGTTTGAGCGGCATTCCCTGCTGCTGTTCCCTGATCAGGATATCGATGAGGCCACCCATATCCGGCTTGCTGAAATGTTCGGCCCGCTTGAAAACCGTGAGGCGATGGCCGAACAGAGAGATATCCCCTTCGAAATTCCCCGGGTGAGCAACAAGCGTGATGATGGCACGCTGCTCAAGGAAACTGATCTGCGGTTACTTGATTTACAGGCCAATATGCTCTGGCATACCGACAGCACCTTTTTGCCGATCCCGGCACTGATCAATATCCTGATCGCGCGGGTGCTGCCCTCATCAGGCGGGGCGACGGAATTTGCCTCATCGCGTCGGGGCTGGGCCGATATGCCTGCTGATCTGAAAGCACATTTTGAAGGCAGCGGGCTGTGGCATCGGCTGTCGCATTCGCGGGCGCGGATCAACCCTGATCTGGCGGCAACCCAGAAGATGACCCGCTGGCCGGACCGCTGCTGGAACGCGCTCTGGCAGAATCCGGTGACAGGTGAGGAGGCGCTCTATATCGCCTCCCACGCCTTTGCCATTGATGGCCATGACAGCCCCGATCAGGGGGCATCCATCATTGATGAGGCTATCGCCTTTCTGACAACCCCCGACCGTGTTTATGCCCATCATTGGCAGGTGGGTGATGTGTTGCTCTGGGATGAACGGGCGGTGCTTCACCGTGGCACCCCCTGGCCGTATCACGAACAGCGGTCGCTCGACAGCATCTGCTGTTCGGTGACCGAGGCTGACGGGCTTGCTTCCATGCAGGTTGGCTAGAGGCTGGCGAGGGAAGCCTCAAGTGCGGTTTCGAGTTTGTCGGTCAACTCGCCGATCTGATCATCACTGATGATGAATGGCGGGGCCAGCAGCACATGATCCCCCCGGCGGCCATCTATCGTGCCGCCCATGGGATAGCAGATTAATCCCGCCTCGAACGCCGCTGCCTTGAAGCGCCGATGAAAACCGAGATCGGGATCAAACGGGGATTTGTCCTCGCGGCTGCGAACGAATTCCATCCCCTGAAACAGCCCGCGACCACGGATATCGCCGATATGCGGATGCTGGCCGAACCTTTCCTGCAAACTGGCCATCAGCCTGGCCCCGCGATCCTGGACGTGATCCATCATCCCCGGGGCAGTGAGTTTGCGTGTCACCGCAAGACCGGCAGCACAGGCGGCGGGGTGGCCGAGATAGGTGTGGCCGTGCTGAAAAAACCCGGAGCCATCCCGGATCGTTTCAAAAATCCGCTGCTGGCAGAGCATGGCCCCGATCGGCTGGTAGCCGCCGCCGAGGCCCTTGGCGATGGTGATGATATCAGGGCTGATCCCATCGGCTTCACAGGCAAAGAAGGTGCCTGTCCGCCCCATCCCGCACATCACTTCATCGAGGATCAGCAGCACCCCGTGGCGATCACAAATCTCACGGATGCGGGTGAAATACCCTGCCACCGCCGGCACAGCCCCCAGCGTTGCCCCAACCACGGGTTCAGCGATAAAAGCGAGCACATTTTCCGGCCCCAGCCGCATGATCTCGGCATCCAGTTGGTCAGCCATGCGCTGGCCATAGGCTTCCGGTGTTTCATCATCGGCCATCCCGCGCCAGGCATAGCAGGGGTCGATATGGCTGGTCTCGATCAGCAGCGGGTCAAAGGCCTGCCGCCGCCACATATTGCCCCCGGCAGCCAGTGCCCCGAGGGTGTTGCCGTGATAAGACTGCCGCCGGGCGATGACATGACGGCGTGACGCCTGACCGGTTTCCACGGCATACTGGCGGGCGAGTTTAAGCGCCGCTTCCACGGCTTCCGACCCGCCGGAGACAAAATAGACATGACTGATCCCCGCTGGGGCATGATCGATCAGGTGTTCTGCCAGATCTTCGGCCGGGGTACTGGAAAAGAACCCTGTATGGGCAAAGGCGAGGCTGTCCATCTGGTTTTTGACGGCCGCGATGACATCACTGTCACCGTGACCGAGGCAGGAGACCGCCGCCCCGCCGGAGCCATCAAGATAACGCTTACCGGTTTCATCAATCAGATAGCAGCCTTCAGCGGCCACCGCGACTGGCGGGTCTTTACGGGAATGACGATGGAAAACACGGCTCATGATACGGCCTCCAGCACGGGCTGGCGCATCACCTCACCCTGCGGATCATAGACAGGCCCGTCAACGACAACTGCCGCGGCTTGCTCGCCGGCGATGTTGATCGTCACCGCCATGCCGTCTCTGGCAGCAGCGGTTTCTATGAGGGCGAGGGCAACAGGCCGCCCGACACGATAGCCAAACGCTGCCGAGGTCACCTTGCCGATCATCCGGCCATCCTGCATCACCGGCTCATTGCCGATGGGGTTGGCAGCGGTATCCTGAACCAGCAGGGACACAAGCCTGCTCGACGGCGGCGGCGCCTTGAGCAGTGCCTCACGGCCGATGAAATCGGTATCCATGGCCACTGCGAAATCAAGCCCCGCCATGGCCGGGGTCATGTCAGTATCGAGATCATGGCCGTAGGAATGGAACCGCTTTTCGATCCGCATCGCGGTCATGGCAAAACTGCCGATCGGCTTTGCCCCGGCTGCCGTCAGCGCATCATAGAGGCTGAGGGCTTCGTCGCGGGCACAGGTGATCTCCCAGCCGTAACTGCCGATATAGGAAAGCCGGGCGGCACTGATATTCACCCCGGCGAGGCTGCCGCTGGCATGGCGGAAATAGCCGATATCGTGCATCCATTCACCGCCAAGGGAGCGGGCAACAGCCGCCGCCTCGGGCCCCATCAGGCCAAGGCTGGCCAGATCAGGGCTGCGGTCAACCAGCATCACATCCGCAGCATCGGCGAGATGGTTTCTGATCCAGGCAAAATCACGTTTCACCGCCCCGCTGCCGACGGTCAGCCGAAAATGGTCATCCGCCATCCGCATGATCGTCAGATCGCTCTCGATGCCGCCGTTTTCATTCAGCATCAGGCTGTAGATCACCCGGCCGGGCTGTTTTTTCATCGACGCGGTCATGATCCGGTCAAGGGCCGCTTCAGCATCGCTGCCAGTCACATCGAACTTGCCGAAACTGCTGAGCTCGGTGATCGCTGCCCCGTTATGGGCGGTCTTGACCTCATCACCGACCGCATCGAACCATTCGGGTTTCCCGAAGGTCAGTGTCGGCGGCTTCGGGCAGTTGAAATAAAGCGGCCGTTCATAGCCGAAAACCTGGCCGAAATGGGCCTTCGCCTCAACCCAGCGTTCATGCAGGGGCAGGGTCTTGATCCCCCGTGCGGTCTGCCACTGGCGGCCGGGATAGGTAATTTCGTAATGTTTGCCGAGCACTTCCGGAACCCGCGCCGCTAGCGCCTCGACGGTATTGACCGAGGCATCAAAGCGTTTCGGGTCAGCCTCGTGCAGGTCCATGGGCGGGGCCCCGTTGATGATGGTATGGGCGAGCGCCATCCCGGCTCCGCCACCTGTGGCCACACCAACCGAATTCATCCCGCAGCCGAGAAAAAGCCCTCGGGTTTCGGCGGTTTCTCCCAGCAGGAAACTGCCATCGGGGGTGAAACTCTCCGGCCCGTTCAGCAGCATCCGCACCTCGGCGTGTTCAAGGACGGGCAGGCGGTGGAGGGCGTTTTCCATCATCGGTTCAAAATGATCCCAGTCCTCGGGCAGCAACTGAAAGGCGAAATCGGGCCCCAGTCGTTGCGGGTCGATCGGCTTGCCCATCGGCTCGAAGCAGCCAACCAGCAGGCCGCCGGAATCATCACGGATATAAAGATGCAGATCATGATCGGAAAGTGTCGGCAGGTTGCCGGTGATGCCCTCAACAGGCTTGGTCAGCAGATAGAAATGCTCACAAGGCCAGGCCGGCACCTCGGCCCCGGCCATCGCCGCCACCTCTCGGCTCCACAGCCCGGTACAGAGCGCGATCGCATCACAGGCAATCACGCCGCGGGTTGTCTCGACGCCGGTGATCCGCCCCGCCTCGGTGAGGATGCCCGTGACACCAGTGTCCTCAAAAATCTTTGCCCCCCGCGATTTCGCCCCCTTGACGAGGGCGGCACAGAGATCAGAAGGGCTCACACGCCCGTCATCAGGTGACCAGACAGCCCCGATGATGTCATCCGACCGCATCATCGGCCAGCGTTCCGCCGCTTCCCCAGGGGAGATCGTCTCGGCATTGATGTTGAACAGATGGGCGAGGGCTTCCTGCCGCTTGATATGGATCATCCGGTCTTCACTGGTGGCGATCGACAGTGAGCCTTTGTTGATCCACCCCACCTGCTGGCCGGTTTCTTCTTCGAGCGATGAATAGAGGTCGATCGAATAGCGGATGAGATCAGTCAGGTTGCGGGTTGAGCGGAGGGCCCGCACCTGTGCCGCCGAATGCCAGGTCGTCCCGGAGGTGAGTTTGTTGCGCTCGATCAGCACAGCATCGGTGACACCGCTCTTGGCCAGGTGATAGAGGGTGGAACACCCCATCACACCGCCGCCAATCACAACAACAGAAGCCTCTCTGGGCAGTGCGGAAACCATGAATGATCCTTTGTGGCTTGACAGACTTTTGATGATCATGTCACGATGTAACAAATGATACAAACATTATTTAATTTTATGTTTGTTTCATCGGGATAGAATAACAAGGGGTCAAAGGCAGTCATCATGCCGCGTGCCGAGAATATCAGCCAGTTGATCGAACGCCGGATGCAGGGGCTTTCCCCGCGGATGCAGGCGGCGGCGGCTTTTGTTTCGGCCAACCCCATTGAGGTTTCCTGCCGGTCGATGCGCTATATCGCCGAGGTCACGGAACTGCCGCCACCGACCTTCAGTCGGCTGGCACGTGAGCTTGGGTTTGGCAATTATGAAGAAATGAAGGAAGCCTGCCGCCGGTCTGCCCGGGATACCTACAGCGGCTACCGTGACCGGGCCGAAAACCTGCGGGCGTTGCAGGCTGACCGGGAAAGCCAGACCAATTTCCATATCGAATACGGGATGCAGGCGATCCGCAATATTGATGAAACGCTGCTCCACACCAATGGCGAGACGCTGACCCGCATGGCCGAAACCCTGCTTGATGCCCGCCATGTCTTTGTCAATGCCCAGCTGGGCACAGGGCATCTTGGGGCGTATATGGTCTATGTGGCCTCGCTGGCTTTTGATAACTGGCAGATGTTGGGGCAGGAAACGCAATCCGTGGCGGCACAGATCCGCCAGCTTGGCCCCCGTGATGTGGTCTTGAGCCTTGGCTGCCAGCCCTATGCCCAGCGGACGCTGCACCAGATGGAATATGCGCGCAAGGCGGGGGCGCAATGTCTGGCGATCACGGATACTGTCTCAGCTCCGCTTTTCGGCCGCGCCGATACTGCTGTCGTGGCGGAGACAGCGGCGCCCCATTTTTTCGCCTCGCAGGTGAGCATGATCTATCTTGTTGAAACTTTGTTGGGGTTGATGGTTGCCAAGTCGCCAAATCCCATACAAGATGTTTTGCATATAACAGAATTATTTTCCGAGCAGATCGGGGAATATGCCAAGGGGAAAACCCCGAACTAACCAATGTTGGAGGATTACATGATCAAAAAATTAATGGCATGTGCCATCGCCAGCTCATTCGCTTTTGCCCCGATGGTGGCCTCTGCGGGTGGCCATGGTGACAAGTGCAGCAACGATGTCTGGAACAAGGTGATGTCGCGCGGCAAGATCGTTGTCGGCGTCAAGGCTGACTACAAGCCCTGGGGCTATCGTGACACCAGCGGTGACATTGTCGGTATGGAAATCGACATGGCCAAGGACGTCGCCAACAAGATGGGCGTCGATCTCGAACTGGTGGCTGTGCAGTCATCGAACCGGATGCAGTTCCTGGAGCAGGGCAAGATCGATCTGATGATCGCCACCATGTCCGACCGTAAGGACCGCCGTGAAATCGTCGGTATCGTCGGCCCGAACTACTACACGTCCGGGACCAATGTCATGTCGCCGAAAGCGCTCGGTCTGACAAGCTGGGAAGATCTCCGTGGCAAGCCTGTCTGCGGCAAGCAGGGTGCTTTCTACAACCAGATCGTCGAAGAGCGTTACGGCGCCCAGATCATCGCCTTCACCGGTAACGCCGAAGCTAAGCAGGCTCTGCGTGACAAGAAGTGCATCGCCTGGGTCTACGATGACAGCTCCATCGGTTCCGACCTCAGCTCCGGTGAGTGGGATGAATTCGAAATGCCGCTCAACTCCGAAGATGACAACCCGTGGGCACTGGCTGTTCCGTCCAAGGAACGCAACTGTGTGTTCGGCCGTTTCATGTCCGGTATGCAGTACCAGTGGCATCAGGATGGCACGCTCATCGAACTGGAAGCCAAGTGGGGCATCAAGCCGACCAAGTACCTGGCTGACTACAACGAGCGTCTTTCTGACTGGCTCGACTGATCGAACGTCATAGACGGTAACTTTGTGAGCCCGTCGCCCTTTCGGGGGCGGCGGGTTTGACAGGTGGCGCAATGGAATGGATGGCCGAATTTTTTCGTCAGCTGGCTGATGAATACCCCCGATGGAATTTCATCTGGATGTATGAACCTGTCCAGCAGGGCAAGATTCTCTCCGGCATCTGGATGACGATCAAACTGTCGATTGCCTGCCTTATCTTTTCGGTGGTGATCGGTGTCTTTGGTGCATTCGCCCAGGGCAGCGATAATCGCTTTTTGCGGATGGTGGTTCAGGGCTATATCCAGTTCTTCCGCAACACGCCGCCCTATGTGCAGCTGCTGTTTTTCTATTTTGCCCTCGGCCAGTTCACGCCGACCTATTCTCCCGATGGCTGGCTGGAAATGCCGATCATCTCGAATGTCGGCTGGGCGATCATCTCGCTGTCATTCTTTGCCGGGGCGTTCAATGTTGAGATTTTCCGTGCCGGGATTGAGGCTGTACCCGAAAGCACGCGTGAGGCCGCCTCATCGCTGGGCTTCACCCGGGCGCAGACCTTCCGCTATGTGGTGATGCCGCTGGCGGTGCGTGTCTCGCTGCCTGCGCTCAACAACAATCTTGTCAATCTCGTCAAGACAACAACCCAGGCTTTCGGGATCGCTGTGCCGGAATTGCTCTACCAGTCGGTGACGATCTGGAATGATTACCCGTCGGCGCTCTACCCGACGATGCTGCTGGTCTTTATTGTTTATGTCATCCTTGTCGGTGTGCTGGTGTTCAGCATGGGGCGCTGGGAGAAGAATATGAGGATACCCGGTTATGGCTCGTGATTTTCCTGGCATCACCAGTAAGGCTCGCGGTGATCTGCCTGTCATGCTGCCGTTCCGTCTGCGCTCGGGGGAAGCCCCGGGGTTGACCGCCTGGCTGGCCAGCCTGCCGCCCTGGACAGGGCTTGTGTTGATGCTGCCGCTGCTGATCTGGCCGTTTGCCAGCCATGCGGCAGGCAAGTTCGGCATGGCCGAGGCCTTTGCCACCCTGACAAAATGGATCCCGTTTCTGTTTACCTCTGGGTTCCTTTTCAATATTCTGATCTCGCTGTTTTCAATGCTTTTCGGCACAGTGGCCGGGATTGTTCTGGGGCTGGCGCAGATCTCGATTTTCTGGCCGGTGCGGCGACTGTCGTGGTTCCTGACCCAGTTGTTCCGCAATTCGCCGTGGCTGGTGATCCTGTTCATCGTGCTGCTGGCCCTGCCGTTTGAGATCACCATCGGCGGGATGATCATTTCCATTCCCGACTGGATGAAAGCGGTGTTCGGGCTGTCGCTGCCGGTGATGGCGAATATCTCTGAGATTGTCCGCGGGGCGGTAAACTCCGTGCCGACTGCCCAGTGGGAAGCTGCCGAAAGCCTCGCCTTTGGCCGCCAACAGACGCTCTGGCGGATCATTCTGCCGCAGTGTTTCAAGCGGATGATCCCGCCCTGGATGAACTGGTATGCGATCCTGACCATGGCGACACCGCTGTGCTCGCTGCTCGGGGTTGAAGAGATCATCACCCTGTCGCGGCAGGCGATGGAAGCCGAAAACAACCACCCTGAACTGCTGGTGCCGTTCTACAGTTTCGCCCTGGGGCTGTTCTTCATTTACTGCTATCCGATTGCCCGGCTGACCATCCGGCTTGAGCGGAAATACGCCGTCAAACTCTGAGGAGGATCAATCATGGCCTGGACAGAAAAAGAACCGATCGTTTCCATTCAGGATGTCCACAAATCCTTCGGTGCGCTCGAGGTGCTGAAAGGTGTCAGCCTGGATGTGATGAAAGGTGAGGTGATCTGCATCATCGGGCCTTCCGGTTCCGGCAAATCGACGCTGATCCGCTGCATTAATGCGCTTAACGATATTCAGGGCGGCAAGATCAAGGTTCGCGGGCTCGACCTGACCGACCCCAATCTCAACAAACTCGAATTGCGCAAGCGTGTTGGCATGGTCTTCCAGCAATACAACCTGTTCCCCCACAAAACGGCGATTGAAAACATCATGATGGCGCCGACGCTGGTGCTGAAGGAAAACCCTGATGATGTCCGCAAAAGGGCGGTGGAACTGATGGCCAAGGTACGGCTTGAAGGCAAGGAAGACGCTTATCCGGGTGAACTTTCCGGCGGCCAACAGCAGCGCGTCGCCATTGCCCGTTCGCTGGCGATGAACCCTGATGTTATGCTGTTTGATGAAGTCACCGCCGCGCTTGATCCGGAAACGG
>JBMHCY010000024.1:0-7573 GCA_049889655.1 Puniceispirillales bacterium (SeqCode) | reverse complement strand
GGGTGCTCGAAACCCTCAACGGCAGGGGCGCGGGATGAACCGGAAGCACGGGTCATGCCATTGCGGGGCGGTTGAATTCAGCATCCCCGCCGAGACCGATTTCAGCGAGGCCGGGCGCTGCGACTGTTCGTTCTGCCGCCGCCGCTGGGCCCCCAACGCGACGGTGGCGCGTGATGCGCTGCGGGTGGAAAAGGGAGCGGAGATGCTCACCTGCTATCAGTTCAACACCGATACGGCGGAACATTATTTCTGCTCACGCTGCGGGATTTACACGTTTCACCGCCGCCGCAGCAACCCCGATGAGGTCGGCGTCAATATCGGCTGCTTTGAGGGGGTGGCGATGGCGGATTACAACACCGCCCCGATCTTCGACGGCATCAACCACCCCAGCGATGAGTGAGGGGGTTGCCCCCGGGGCCTGCTATCAGGTATCAATAAACCCGCTGAAGACACACCCGAAAGAAAGTGAAAAGCCATGCGTATCGCGATTGCCGGTCTGGGCACGGTGGGGGCGGAGGTCGCCCGCCAGTTGATCCATGAAAACGCCCTCGGGGCGCGCGTCACCGCCGTTTCTGCGCGCAACGCCAGCCGTGACCGCGGCTTTTCCATGGAAGGGGTCACCTTTGTCAATGATCCCGTGGCCCTTGCTGCCCGTGATGATGTCGATGCTGTCATCGAGCTGATCGGCGGCGAGGATGGCCCGGCCCTCGCCCTTGTGGAGGCCGCGATCGCCCAGGGTAAGCCCGTGATCAGCGCCAATAAGGCGCTTCTCGCCCGCCATGGCCAGCGGGTCGTGGCCGCCGCCGAGGAAGCCGGGGTGGCGCTTGCCGCCGAGGCTGCTGTCGCTGGCGGTATCCCCTGCCTTAAGATGATCCGCGAAGGCCTCGCCGGTAACAGGATCAACCGCATTTCCGGTATTCTCAACGGCACCTGCAACTATATTCTGACAACGATGGAAAAGACCGGCCGGGGCTTTGATGATGTGCTCAAGGAAGCCCAGGATCTCGGCTATGCCGAGGCGGACCCGGGCTTTGATATCGATGGCATCGATGCTGCCCACAAACTTGCGCTGCTGGCGGCGATCGGCTTTGGCATCGCCCCTGATACCGAGGCGATCAGCATCACCGGCATCCGTGCTGTCAAGCCTGTCGATATCCGCTGTGCCGCAGATCTCGGTTATGTCATCCGGCTGATCGGCGTCGCCGAACGTGAAGACGGCGGCATCCGGATGAGCGTTGAGCCCACGATGGTCCCGCACCATTCCGCCCTTGCCAAGGTCGATGGCCCGCTCAATGCAGTGTCGGTGGATGCCGAACCGGTGGGCACGATCACCGCGATCGGCCCCGGGGCCGGGGCCGGGGCGACAGCCTCTGCTGTGCTCGCTGATCTGGCTGATCTGATTGACGGCCGCAGTGCCCGGTTCTTCGGGGCACCTGCTGCAACACTGGCGGCCGGCGGGGCGGTGACCTCTGTTTCAACAGCGGTGTCACGCTATTACGCCAATCTCAGTGTCTATGATCGCCCGGGCGTGCTCGCCGATGTGACGGCGGTATTGCGCGATGCGGCCATCTCGGTTGAATCGATCCTCCAGCATGGCCGTGCCGATGATGGCAGCGATGGCAGCGTTCCCGTGGTTATCACCACCCATGAAACCACCGCCGATGCCATGGCCCGTGCGATTGAGGCCATTGCTGATCTCGACAGCGTCATCGGCCGCCCTGCGGTGATGGCCATTGCCGCTGGCGGTGATGACAGCTGATCGTTCCGCAACGGGTGCACGCTGGCATGAAGCGGCCAGTGACAGCCGTCTGGCGGCGGGGCTGATCGATGCCACCGGAATGCCGCAGGCGGTCGCCACGATGCTGGCCTCGCGTGGCATCACCCGTGAAGAGATCGCCACCTGGCTCGACCCGAAACTGCGTGATCTGATGCCCGACCCGTCAGTGCTGACCGATCTGGATGCCGCCACGGCGCGGCTTGCCGCAGCGGTGCGTGACGGTGAGAAGGTCGGCATTTTCGGTGATTACGATGTTGATGGGGCCTGTGCGGCGGCCATCCTGCATCAGGTGCTGACGGCCCTGGGGCTTGAGGTCAGCATCCATATCCCTGACCGTTTCAGCGAGGGCTACGGGCCTAATCTGCCTGCCCTGATGGGGCTCAAGGACAAGGGCTGCAAGCTCATTGTCACGGTGGATTGCGGGATTACCGCAAACGCCCCGGTGGCGGCGGCGGTCGAGGCGGGGGTCGATGTCCTGATTATTGATCATCATATCGCCGGGCCCGACCTGCCGCGGGCGCTGGCCGTGGTCAACCCGAACCGGCTGGAAGATGATGGCCGCTATGGCTATCTGGCGGCGGCAGGTGTTGTGTTTCTTGTGGTGGTGGGGCTGGTCCGGCAGCTGCGCGCTGACGGCCATTTTGAGGCCGGGCAGGCAGAACCTGATCTGATGGCGTTGCTGGATATGGTCGCCCTCGCCACGGTCGCTGATGTCGTTCCCCTGCAGGGGCTTAACCGGGCGTTTATCCGTTCCGGGCTCAAGATCATGGCCGGGCGCAGGCGTCCCGGGCTGGCGGCCCTGGCGGATGTGGCGAGGCTCGATGCCGCCCCTGATGTACACGCGCTCGGCTTTATGCTCGGGCCGCGGATCAATGCTGGGGGCCGGATCGGTGAATCCAGCCTCGGGGTCAGCCTCTTGACTGCTTCTGAAAGACTGGCGGCGGATACTGTCGCGGGTCAGCTGGAAACGCTCAACATCAAGCGCCGCGAAATCGAACAGGATGTCACGGATACAGCGGTGGTCATGGCCGAAGATCAGGCCGAAAACCCCATGGTCATGGTTGCCCATGAAGGCTGGAACAGCGGCGTCATTGGGATTTCCGCCAGCCGCCTGAAGGAACGCTTCAACCGCCCGGCTGCCGTGATCAGCATCTCAAAGGACCCCGCTGGCCGGATGGTTGGCAAAGGCTCGGCGCGGTCTCTGGCCCCGTTCCATCTCGGTGAGGCTGTAATTGCGGCACAGCAGCATGGCCTGCTGATCGCCGGGGGTGGCCATGCCATGGCGGCGGGCTTTACGGTCGATATGGAACAGTTTGAGCTCTTTCGGGCATTCATGATCGAGCGTGCCGAGGCGGCCTTCGGGGTTGAAGGCCCGTTGCGGGAGTTTACCTATGACAGCCCTATTGCCGCCGGGTATTGCACCCTTGATCTGCTGAACTGGCTTGATCTGGCGGGCCCCTATGGCAGTGGTTTTGCCGAACCTGTCTTCCGGCTTGATGCTGTCCGGCTCAAAGGGGTGCGGCGCATGGGCAAGGAAGAAAGCCACCTGCGGATGCAAATCGAGGATGCCACAGGAAGGGTTGCGGCTGTTGTCTTCCGGGTTGCAGGAACAGCGCTCGGCCAGGCCATTGAGGAAGCCGCCGACGGCCGTCCTGTCGATGTCCTCGGTTGCATCCGCCGCAACCGGTTCAACGGCAGTGAAACCGCCCAGTTCCATCTGCTTGACCTCGCCGCAGCAGGGATGGCGGAATAATCGGCGAAACAGGCAAAGAGGGGCTTGATTTAGCCGCATGAAGTGGCTAGAACAATCAGGTCTTCAACGGTCCGTTCGTCTAGAGGCCTAGGACACCGGCCTTTCACGCCGGCAACACGGGTTCGAATCCCGTACGGATCGCCACTTTTTCAAGACCGAAGAACACAAAAACCGCATCATCCGATGCGGTTTTTTGGTTTTAATGATGGCACCGAAGGCTTCAGTCAGTGACGGCAGGCGTGGCGGCTTTCTTGATCCCGGCTTCGACCCGCCCCAGGGCATTGAGGGCTTCCTGAAGGTTGGCGATGGATTTATCCACCGCTGCGGATGCCTTGGCCATGGCCTCATCCTTCTCGGAGGTCTCGCCGACCATGATCTCCCAGCCGATTTTTGTCAGGTTCTGCTCAATGGCCACCAGTTTCTTGCTGTAACCGGCACGAATTTTCTGCATCTCACGCATCCGCTTGATGGCTTGTTTGGTGCTTTTATCCATGATGTATTCTCCCTCGGGCGCCGTTCACACGCCGCCAGATTATTTCATTAACGGAACATAATATATGGCGCAGGGGGTTATTTGTCCAAGCCCTGTTCATGGAAAAACTGCTGGCTATCCTCCTGGATCATGTTGATCTTTTCGGGTGTCATCTTGGCGAGCGTCCGGTACGGCATCCCCATCCGCGGGTTGCCGGAGAGTTTTTCGCTGTTGCGGATCAGAAAATCCCAGTAGAGGTAATTGAACGGGCAGGCCTCGGGGCCGTTCTTGCGGGCGACTTTATAGCGGCATTGGCGGCAATAGGTGGACATCCGGTTGATATAGGCCCCGCTCGCCGCATAGGGTTTGGAGGCCAGATAGCCGCCATCGGCATAGAGCGTCATGCCGCTGACATTCGGCATCTCGACCCATTCATAGGCATCGGCATAGACCCCGAGAAACCAGGCATTAACCTCTTTCGGGTCAATCCCGGCCAGCAGGGCAAAATTACCCAGCACCATCAGCCGCTGGATATGATGGGCATAAGCGTTATCGCTGGTTTCACGGACACATTCGGCAAGACAGCGCATCTCGGTTTCAGCCGTCCAGTAGAAATCTGGCAGGGGACGGTGAGCGTCGAGTTCGTTTTTTGCGGCATAATCAGGCATTGTCAGCCAGTAGATACCCCGGACATACTCACGCCAGCCGAGAATCTGGCGGATGAAGCCCTCAACCGCGTTGATCGGGGCATCGCCGCGGTGAAAGGCATCTTCCGCTGCGGCGATCACCTCCCGCGGGGTCAGCAACCCGGCATTCAGGTAAAGCCCGATATGGGCGTGATACATCCACGGCTCGCCATCGACCATGGCATCCTGCCAGGTCCCGAAATCGGCCAGTCGTTCGTCAATGAACAGATCAAGCGCCGCGAGGGCATCATGCCTTGTGGTGGCGAAATGGAAGCCGTCAATGACGCCGAAATGATCGCTGAACCGGTCGGCAACCATTGCTATCACCTCTTCGGTGATCGCATCAGGCGGTGATTGGAAACGGGCCGGCGGGGTGATCCCTTCCGCTGGTGGCTGGCGGTTTTCAGAATCAAAATTCCACTGCCCGCCGCAGGGCTGATCACCTTCCATCAGAATTTTGTAGCGGCGTCGGGCCTCACGGTAGAAAAACTCCATCCGCAGGGATTTGCGGCCTTCGGCCCAGGTGCTGAATTCATCCCGGCTGGTCATGAACCGGTCATCTGCCCTGATCTCAACGGGTATCCCGAACCTGTCCTGCCAGGTCTTCATGATCGCCAGCAGCCGGTATTCGCCGGGCTCGGTGGTGATAATCCGGTCAGGGGAGATTGCCGCCACTGCCCGCGCCAGTTCGCCCTCGATGCTGCCAGTATTTTCCGGGTCATCCATGCGGGTATAGTCAACCTTGATGCCCTCGGCTCTCAGATTTTCGGCAAAATGCCGCATGGCTGAAAATACAAAGACCAGTTTCTTCTTGTGATGATTGGCATAGCCGGCTTCATCGGCCACCTCGGCCATGACCACGGTATCACCCGGGGCAAGATCACGCAGCGCGGCCAGATCGCGTGTCAGCTGGTCACCAAGGATAAGCCGAATGGCGGTCATGGCTGGGTATAATCCTCATTGCCGGGGTGTCTTAAAACATGATGGGGAAATAATCTCCCCGGGTCTTACCCAGGGTGGTCTCAGTCAAAAATGGGGGAAAAAACTGAGACCACCTATGGGGGAGATTATTATTAATATCTAAACTAAGGCTGTGGAGGCGGCCTTCAAGCCCCCCGACAGCATTTTTCATCAGCGCAGATGCCCCGCAAGAGGGGGGCATATCAATAGTGAGCCGCCGCCGCGATCACCCGCCCCTTGGCCCGCCGAAAAGCAGCCAGATCAGGTGATCCGGTCAGGAAAAGAGCCATATCGAGCTGTTTTTTCCACCGGGCGAGGGTTTCAGCAAGGGTATCGGGGGTCGGGGTGCCAGTTTCATCTTCAGTAGCCTTGAGAAAAGGCCCGGCTGCGGCCACCAGATCGGCGCCCAGCCAGTATCCCCGCGCCACATCGAGCCCATGCCTGATCCCGCCGGAAGCGATCAGCCGCATTGACGGAACCGTTTCACGGATGGCGAGGATACTCTCCAGTGTTGGCAGTCCCCAATCGAGGAACGGGGCATGGGTTTCGCCGTTGTCATCACGCCGCAGGGCTTCGATCCGGGTCCAGTTGGTACCGCCGAGCCCGGCACAATCGATGGCGTAAACCCCTGCAGCGTGGAGCCGAGCTGCCACATCAGCGCTGATCCCGGCCCCGACTTCCTTGATGATGACAGGGCAGGGCAGGGTATCGACAAGCGAGATGATAGCAGCCTCGACGCCCTGCCAGTTCCGGTCACCCTCGGGCTGGGTGATCTCCTGCAAGGGGTTGAGATGGATCGCCAGTGCATCGGCTTCGATCGCCTCGACAGCACGCCTGGCCAGATCAAGGCCGCCCTCACGGGCCAGTTGAACGCCGCCAAGATTGCCGATCAGCGGGATCGATGGCGCGGCTTTGCGTAAGGCGCTGTGGTCCCGCCCGGTTTCCAGTGCCGCCCGCTGTGAGCCGATGGCAAGGGCCACACCGGCGGCATTGGCGGCCTCGGCGAGACTGAGGTTGATCCTGTCCGCCCGGTCGGTACCGCCTGTCATCGCCCCGATCAGGAGCGGCATCTTGAGGCGGTGACCGAGAAAGGTGCAGCGGGTATCGATCGCATCCGCATCGCATTCGGGCAGGGCATTGTGGTCAAGCCTGACGCGATCCAGCCCGCTGGGCAGACCTGATTGCGCAGCCTCAGACCGGGCGAGATCGAGATGTGTGTCTTTGCGTTTCTGGGCGGTGCTCATGCTGCTTTCAATCCCGGTCTGAAAATCCCGTCGATCAGTATCATATGGGGAACGGTGAGTGCCGCCAAGCCGATAAAGACAATCCGCAGGGTGGCGGCATCGACGCCAACGCTGTCATGGAGCAGGGCAAAGGCGATCCCGGCCATGGCCCAGGTCGCGACTGTAAAGCCGGCTGTCATCCCCCAGACGGGCAGATGTGGCTGGCGGTCGCGCAACGCTGCCGTGATCCGCAGGATATGCCGCGGTGTATGGATGAGCGTGAAATAGAGCGCAAAGCCCACCAGTGGCGGCAGCAGCATGACAAGCACTGTCAGCCCCAGCCATTCAGCAAAGCCCCGCCTCAATCGTGCGTCCTTGACCGCGAGAAAGGCATAAAATGCCCCGGCCAGTGTGCTGATTACCGCGACCACCTCGATGAGTGACCAGAGCACGGGATGGGGCCCTGAAATCATCGTGAACAGCGCCGTCACTTCTTCCCGGTGGCCGAGCGGGATGGCGAGGGTGACAATCCCGCCATGGGCCAGCATCTGGGTGATCCGAGGCCGTGTCTCTTCCAGATCGGTATCACCGAGCCCGAAATGCACAAGACTGATCAGCAGAAACAGTCCCAATGCCGAGACCGGTGCCAGTATCCAGAAACCGATAACAACCCCGGCAAGCAGCAGATAGAGCCCGATGAAC
>JBMHCY010000023.1:0-24448 GCA_049889655.1 Puniceispirillales bacterium (SeqCode) | reverse complement strand
AATAACCTTGTCCGCGATATCCTGATGGTGATCGCCATGGTGGGGATGATGCTGTGGTTTGATTGGCTGCTGACACTGGTGGTGCTGGTTGTCTATCCGATCGCGATGCAGCCGATCCTGTCGATCGGCCGTCGCCAGCGGCGTCAGTCCGGGGCGTTGCAGGAACAGATGGCGGGGATGACGGCCCTATTGGCCGAAACCCTGCAATCAAGCCGCATGGTGCGCGCCTATTCACTCGAAGACCATGAAACCGAACGCACCGCCAAAGGGTTCACCCGGCTCCGCGAGAATCTTCTCAAACTGGCGCTTGGGCGGGCCCGGATCGACCCCATTCTTGAAGTTCTCGGCGGCATTGCTGTCGCCGGGGTGATCGCCATCGCCGGCTGGCGTGTGGCGCGGGGGGAAATGCAGGTCGGTGATGTTGCCGGGTTCATCACGGCACTGCTGATGCTGGTTCAGCCGATCCGCGGTATCGGGACACTCAACGCGATTGTGCAGGAAGCCGTCGCTGCGCTTGAACGCATTTTCACCCTGCTTGATACCGCCCCGAAGATTGTCACGCCGCCGCATCCCCAGCCGCTCAATCATGCTGAAGGGGTTATCCGTTTTGAAGGGGTGTCGTTTCATTACGGTGATGTTCCGGCGCTTGACGATGTCAGTTTCGAAGCCCGTCCGGGGCAGGTGATCGCGCTAGTCGGGCCCAGCGGTGCAGGCAAGACGACGGTGATCAATCTTGTCCCTCGGTTCCACGATACAAGCCAGGGCATCATCAGCCTTGACGATGTCCCGATCACGGCGGTTGATCTGGCAGAGCTGCGGGCAAAGGTGGCCCTTGTTAGTCAGGAACAGGTGCTGTTTGATGACACGATTGCCAATAATATTCGCCTCGGCAGGCTTGATGCCAGCGATGCCGAGGTTGAGGCGGCAGCGAAATCAGCCGCAGCGCATGAGTTTATCCTTGCCCAGCCCGACGGCTATGCCACCCGTGTCGGGGAGGGCGGCAACCGGCTGTCGGGCGGCCAGCGTCAACGGATCGCCATTGCGAGAGCGATCCTCAAGGATGCGCCTGTGCTGCTGCTTGATGAGGCTACCAGTGCGCTCGATGCCGCCTCTGAAAAACAGATACAGGAAGCCCTCGACAAACTGGCCAGGGGGCGGACAACACTGGTGGTCGCGCATCGGCTGGCCACTGTCCAGAAGGCTGATCTGATCCTGGTGATGGAAGACGGCCGCATTGTCGAACGCGGCACCCATGCCGAATTGTCGGCACATGACGGCCTCTATGCCCGGCTGTCATCGCTGCAGCATTTCAGCAGCTGATCATTCCCGCCGCAGCAGCCCATCGACCAGCCGGTCGGCCCATGACCGGGATTGAAAGGCGTTGTGGATCGCCGCCGGATCAAGTTCATCCTGCACCCAGTCACGGAAACTGAGGCCGCGCTTTTCGGCATCGGCATAAGCCGCGATGAAGGCATCAAGCAGGCCTGTCTTGGCCTGGCTGACATGGAGATACTTGAACGACAACATTTCGGCGGCGACAGCAGCCGGGGCATCTTCCATCAGCAGCAGATAAAGTGCTGCCATGATCCCGGCCCGGTCGGCCCCGGATTTGCAGTGCATCAGCACGGGGTATTCGATCTCGCTGAAGACGCGCTCGGCCTCGAAGATGACCTCCCGGTCAGGGACAGCCCGCGACCGGATGGTGAAATCGACAAGCGCCATGTTGTTGGCATCGCAAGCTTCTTTTTCGAGCCGCCAGCCACCATCGGAACGGGGGCCCCGCAGGTTGATGATCGTCCGGATGCCGTTTCTGGCAGCGGCATCAATACGGCCGGGGGTGGGCTGGTTGCTGCGCCAGACCCCGGGGCTGATTTCATGGAGATTGTGCCAGGACAGCCGCAGAAAGCCGTGGTCGTTCAGCATCAGCTCACGCCAGTCACGCAGCCCCCGTCTTGGGTGATGCGCGGCCATCGTCTCAGGCTCCGGCGATGGTCATGCCGTCGATGCGCAGGCTCGGCGCCACCGTCGACTGGGTCAGGTCAAGATCATCCGCCGGGGAGATCTGCATCAGCATATCTTTCAGGTTACCGGCGATCGTCGCTTCGGTGACAGGATGGCTGATGACCCCGTTCTTGATCCAGAAACCGGCGGCCCCGCGGCTGTAATCACCGGTGATGAGGCTGATGGTCGAGCCGATCATCTCGGTCACCAGCAGGCCTTCTTCAACCCCGGCGATCAGATCATCACGGCTTGTCTCACCGGCATCCATCATCCAGTTCGAGGTCCCGGGGGAGGGCGGGCTGCCGATCCCGCGCCCGGCATTGCCAGTGGGCTCAAGCCCCAGTTGCCGGGCTGAGGCGAGATCGAGAAACCAGCCCTTGAGGACACCGTTTTCGACCATCACCCGACGCTGGCGGGGCAGGCCTTCACCATCAAAGGGGGAGGAGCCGAGGCGTCTTTCCCGCAGCGGATCATCGACCAGTGTCACCGACGAATGGGCAATGGCCTCGCCCATGCTGTCCTTGAGGAAGGATGTGCCGCGGGCGATGCTGCTGCCATTGATGGCGGAACCGATATGGCTGGCGATTGACCGTGATACACGGCGGTCATAGATCACCGGGTAACTGCCTGTCGGCGGCCGTGTCGCCCCGATCCTTTGCAGGGTGCGTTCGGCTGCTGAGCGGCCGATTTCTGCCGGGGATTTGAGATCTTCCCGGTAGACAGCGGCGGTGTAATCGTAATCACGTTCCATGACACCATCTTTTTCGGCCAGGACCATGACCGAAATGCCGTGGCTTGACCGCCGGTAGCGGCCGGAAAAACCGTTGCTGGTGGCGAGCATGATATCGGTGATCCCGTTTGAGGCGCTGCCGCCTTCGGAATTCGAAATGCCTGTCACTGCCCGGGCGGTGTCTTCGGCTTCGAGCGCTTCGGCCTTCAGCTGGTCGGAAGGAATTTCGGTTTCATCACAGATATCGATATCCGGCAGTTCGGTGGCCAGCAACGCGGCATCGGCGAGACCGGCATAAGGGTCCTCCGGGGCGAGGCGGGCCATGGCAACTGCCCGTTCGGCCAGCATCGTGATGCTGTCTTCGTCGAGGCGGCTGGATGAAATGCTGGCATTGCGCTGGCCGACGAAAACCCGCAGCCCGATTTCGTGATCCTCGGATCGTTCGATCGCCTCGACTTCCCCCAGCCGCACTGAAGCGGATTGGCTGAAACCACCGGCGACCATGCCGTCGGCTGCATCGGCACCGGCCTTGCGGGCGCGGTCGAGCAGCATATCCATGAGATGTGAAAGTCTGTCCGTCATAGATGTTGAGATAGTCGGAAATGAGGAAAAGTACAACCACCTCTTGTGCAAAGTCGGGCTTCGGCCATGATTTCCGTTGCTGCTGTCCAGCGAGGCGGGTAAAAAGCCTTATGACCTATCACGTTTTCATTGATGGCGAGGCTGGCACGACCGGTCTTCAGGTGCGCGAAAGGCTGGAGAGCCATCCCGGGGTGGACCTCATCAGCCTCGATGGTGATACCCGCAAGGACCCGGCACATCGGCGCGAGGCCATGGCAGCATCCGATATCGTCATTCTCTGCCTGCCGGATGCGGCGGCAATCGATGCCGTTGCCCTTGCCGACGGGCTCGGCTGTGCGATCATTGATGCCTCGACCGCCCACCGGACAGCCCCGGGCTGGGTCTATGGTTTTCCCGAAATGGCGCCGGGGCAGAAACAGAAGATCGCTGAGGCCGACCGGATCGCCAACCCGGGATGCTATGCCACCGGCATGATCGCCATGGTCAGGCCGTTGCTGGATGCCGGGCTGATGGCGGCGGATACCGCGCTCACGATGCCGGCGATCAGCGGCTATACCGGCGGCGGCAAAGCGTTGATCGGTTACATGGATGATGCCCGTGAGGCCCGCCACTTTGCCTATGCGCTGGGACTTGACCACAAGCATATTCCCGAAGTCATGGCCCATACGGGGCTGGTGACAAAACCTGTTTTCCTGCCCATGGTCGGTGATTTTGACTGCGGCATGATTGTCGAGATGCCGCTGACCACTGCAATGCTGGCCGCGGGAACAACCCGGGCCGATCTGCTCGAAGCCTATCGTCGCCATTATGAAGGGGCGGCGTTTGTTGCTGTGCATGATCCCGATGACAGCGGCGGCCTCACCGAGCAGGGCTATTTTGCTGCTGATGCCCTTAAGGGCAGCAATGATCTGGAGATCCATCTTTTCGGCAATGATGACGGCCAGATTCTGGTCATGGCCCGGCTCGACAATCTCGGCAAGGGTGCTTCGGGGGCGGCGGTGCAGAATCTGAACATCCGCCTTGGTCTTGATGAGAAAACAGCCCTGTGACGTCTCTTGACCCGATGCTTCCCGAAACCTGGTTCCCTGATCATGTTGACGGGGTGATCACGCCGTTGGCACAGGCCTTGCTTTATCCCTACCCGGCCCCGGCCGGTGATTTTTTCATGGAAGACGGCCTGCCCCGCGAATGCCCGCAGGGGATCGACCCTGCCCAGCTTGACGGCCGTGTGCCGGTTCTTTCCGTTGGCTCGAACCGGGCCCCTTTGCAGTTGCGGCGGAAATTCGGGGCCGCGGCCAACCTGCCGGTGACGGCCTGCACCCTCCATGATGCTGATATTGTTTTTGCCGCCAGCCTGTCATTCTACAGCGCCATTCCGGCGACCGCCTGCCCGTGCCCTGGCGTGGCTGTCCGGCTCAACATCGCCTGGCTTGATGAGGCCCAGCTCAACCATATGCACGATACCGAAGCCCTCGGGATCGCCTATGATTTCGTCTGTCTTGATGATGGCCTGATCGACCATGGCGGGCGTCCCGATGCGGCGGTATTCGGGCAGCCGGTTTACGGTTATCAGGCCCGGGCCGGGGTGTTGCTGCGGGATCAGGCTCCGGTGGCCCATCAGGCTATTCCTGCCCGCGGGCGGCGGTTTGCCGAGGCCGATGAATCTGCCATGCTTGACTGGGCCAGAACCCTCACCGGCGCGCAAGAGATGCCCCGTGATGACTGGATCATGGCGATGCGGTCAAGCCGTGCCGCCCGTGATCCGGTGATCGCTGCCCTCGCCGAGCACGGTTTCACCCCGCCAGGTCAGCCCTGGCAGGTGGTTGAGGCCCGGGCCGGCAATGCCGAGGCATTTCTCTGATCAGGTGATTCCGCCAAGGATTGCGGCAAGGGTCAGGATCAACCCGGTATCGCGGTTCGATCGGAAGATCGCCCCGGCTTCATGGGGATTGGCCGGATCAACACGCAGGATCTGGCGGCGCAGATGCAGGGCCGCCAGCCCGAGCCCGGCATAATATCCCCAGCCCAGCCCCAGCCGTGCCCCGAGGATGATCAGGAGTGCCACCATCAGCATATAGACGCCGCTGATCACGGGTTTGACGGCCCGGCCGAGGGTCAGTGCAGAAGACCGGATTCCTGCTTTGCTGTCATCATCCCTGTCCTGGAGGGCGTAGATGGTGTCATAGCCGAAAATCCAGCAGACGGTCGCCGCATAGAGGATGAACGCCTCTCCGGTCGGCCAGATACCATGTGCCGCCCAACCCAGCAGTGCTCCCCAGCCGAAGGTCAGGCCGAGGACAATCTGCGGCAGGCCGATCACCCGCTTGGCCAGAGGATAAACGACAATCAGCGGCAGCGATGCGAGGCCAGTCAGGATCGCCTCACGGGGCAGGTTGATCAGCACGCCGAGCCCGATCAACCCCAAAAAAGCGGCAAACAGCCCGGCCTGCCAGAGGCTGATCGTCCCTGCTGCCAGCGGGCGGTTGCGTGTCCGTTCAATACGGCCGTCAATATTCCGGTCCCAGGCATCGTTGATCACGCATCCGGCAGCCCGCATCACCACCGCCCCGACAAGAAACAGCAGCATGAGGCTGATCACCTGTCCCGGGGCAGCGGCTGTTTCATGACCGGCGAGAATGATCGCGTGCCAGCCGGGCAGCAACAGCAGCCACCAGCCAATCGGCCGGTCAAGGCGAGAGACGGTGATATAGGGGTGCAGACCGTCAGGCAGCATTCCCCAGAACCCGGTCAGGCGAATATCATCCAGATCACGATGGGGCGGCATGTTCATGGCCTCCGAGCGTAAACGGACTGCCGCGAAATGCCAAGCCATGTCAGCTTCGGCCTGGAACCTGAACAGAAATTCTTGCCTCAAAAGAGGCGGGGTTGTATGCAAAGGAATGACTTTAATACCCCGCACGCGGCTTTATCTCGATGCCCCCCTCGGCCCTGATGAAAGCTTTTCTCTCAGCCGCGAACAATCCCACTACTTGATGAATGTTCTGCGTGCTGAAAAAGGCGAGCGCGTGCTGGTGTTCAACGGTCGTGACGGCGAATTCGAGGCTGAGATCATCCCCGAAAACCGTAAACAGGCCACCGCGGTGATCCATGGCCAGACCCGTCCGCAACCGGCACCGCCTTCACTGATGCTTGCATTTGCCCCGATCAAAAAGGCCCGTATTGATTTCATTGCAGAAAAGGCCACCGAACTGGGGGTTGGTATCCTGCAGCCGGTGATCACGGCCTATACCAATGTGACGCGGGTCAATACCGGCCGCCTGGCCGCCAATGCGATCGAGGCCGCGGAACAGACAGGACGTCTCACTATCCCTGAGATCAGGGAGCCGCTGCCGCTTGCACTGTTTCTCGATAGCCTCGATGCTGATTATCAGGTGGTTTTCTGTGATGAAGGTCTTGCATCCGGCGATGGGAAGTCCATGATTAAGGTCCTCTCGAACACCAGCGGCCCGGCGGTGGTGCTGATTGGTCCCGAAGGCGGTTTTTCCGATGCCGAGAGAGACCGCATCAATGCGGACAAGCGATCCCTTGCTGTTTCGCTTGGCCCTAACATCCTGCGCGCCGATACCGCAATGGTGGCCGCTGTAACGCTCTGGCAGACGATCGCCGGAGACTGGAAGGAATAACCCCATGGCTCATGCGAAGACAGCGCCTGTTGAAGGCAAGGGTGATCTTGTGGGATGGCTTGAGGCCGGGGCCACTGCCCGGGCGGATTGGCGGATCGGCACGGAACACGAAAAGTTTCTGTTCGAACGCCAGGGCCTGGCCCGCCCCGCCTATGAAGGCGACAGGGGCGTCAGGGCGCTGTTGCAGGGGCTGGCTGATGAACACAGCTGGACGCCGATCATGGAAGGCGAGCATATTATCGGCCTCAAGGATAATGAGGGCGGGTCGATCACGCTCGAACCGGGGGGACAGTTCGAATTGTCGGGCGCACCGCTCGAAAACCTTCACCAGACTTGTGATGAAACCAACCGGCACCTGACCCATCTGCGTGCCGCCACCGCCCGTCTCGGGCTGGGCATGCTCGGTGTCGGTTTTGATCCGAAATGGTCACGTGCCGATATTCCATGGATGCCGAAAGGCCGCTACCGGATCATGCGGAACCATATGCCGAAGGTCGGCAGCCTCGGCCTTGATATGATGCTGCGGACCTCAACCATTCAGGTTAATCTCGATTATGCTGATGAAAGGGATATGGCGCGCAAGTTCCGCACCTCGCTGGCCCTGCAGCCGGTGGCGACAGCGATTTTCGCCAATTCACCCTTCCGTGACGGCAAGCCTGGCGGCCTGCTTTCCTGCCGTGCCGAGGCCTGGACCGATACCGATCCTGCCCGTTGCGGGGTTCCGGCCTGTGTCTTCGACCCGGGCTTTGGCTATGAGCAATGGGTGGATTATATCCTCGATGTGCCGATGTATTTTCTCCATGTCGGTGATGATTATGCCGATGTGGCGGGGTTATCTTTCCGGGATTTCATGGCAGGCCGCCTGCCGGGGCATGAGGGTAAATTGCCGACGATCGACGACTGGGCGGATCATATCACCACGGCGTTTCCCGAAGTCCGGCTTAAATCCTATCTTGAGATGCGCGGGGCGGATGGCGGCCCGTGGAACATGATCTGCGCCCTGCCAGCGCTCTGGACAGGGCTGCTCTACGATGATGATGCCCTGACTGCTGCCGAGGAACTGGCTGCCGGTCTGACTGCGGCTGATGTGGCTGACGCCCGCATGGAGGCCGCCCGCCACGGGCTCCGGGGTGAAATCGGTGGTCGGCCGATGCTGGAGATTGCCCGCCAGATGGTGCGGATTGCCGGGGAGGGGCTGCATCGCCGGGCCCGGCTTGACAGTTCCGGCAATGATGAAACCGGGTTCCTCAACCCGATCCGTCAGATTGTTGACAGCGGCACAACCCGGGCTGAAATCCTGCTTGGCCACTATCAACAGAACTGGCAGAGCACGGTTGATCCGCTTTATGAAGAATTCCAGTTCTAGTTCCGTTTTTACCGGGGTTTGATGAAAGGCCTGCTGCTTGTTGTCTTTGTGAATTTCGTCGGGATCGGGGCGCTGATCCCGGTGCTCCCCTATGCCGTGATTGATGTTGCGGGGGGCAGCGAGACGAACATGGCCCTGCTGATGGCTTCCTTCGCCTTTGCCATGTTTGTGGGTGCGCCGATCCTCGGCAGCCTGTCGGATCGGTTTGGTCGCCGCCGGGTTCTGCTGGCGTCGATCCTTGTCAGTGCGGTGGCCCATGCCGGGTTTGCCCTGTCGGTCGATCTCGTGCCGATGTTCATCACCCGGCTGATTGCCGGTCTGGCTTCGGGAAATATCAGTGTCATTCAGGCGATCATCACCGACACGACAGGCGAAAAGGAACGGGCACGCTGGATGGGCATGATGGGGGCCTTTGTCGGTCTCGGCTTTGTTGCCGGTCCGGCTCTCGGGGGGCTCTTGTCTGGGGTTGGCGGGGCAGTCCATATGGCCCCGTTCCTGCTGGCAGCAGGGCTTGCCCTGCTCGGCTTCGTGCTGGCGGCCTTGAATGTCAGCGAGACGATAACACCGCATCAGCCCCAACAGCCGACTTCCCTTGGCCGGAAAATCGCCGCCCTTGCGGGCAGCGGGCTGGCCGGTTTTGCAGTAGCCGGGTTTCTGCTCAATCTCGGTTTTGCTCAGGTTGAGGTTTCCTTCGTTCTCGTGCTCAAGGATGTGCTGGGCTATTCGAGCCTCAACACAGGCTGGGTCTTCACCTGGATCGGTATCATCATTGTCATCGTCCAGGGGGGGATGATCGGCCCGCTGACCCGCCGGTTTGGTGACCTGCCCGTTGCGATCAGCGGTGCACTGCTGTTAATGCTTGGTCAGATCGTCACGGTGATGATGATTCCCGTGGGGTTTGTTTTTGGCGGGATGGCTCTGGCCGGTGTGCTGGTTGCCACCGGCCTTGTCTGTGTCGGGTTTGCGCTGACCAACCCGACGCTGGCGGCCGCCACCTCAAAACGCAGCCGTGAAGGGGCAGTGGGCGGCAGCCTTGGCGTTGTCCAGGGGTTTGGCTCGCTCGGTCAGGTTGGCGGTTTGCTGATGGCCGGGCCGCTTTATGAGATGGGTGGCGGCGGGTTGACCTTCGGGATAGGCGGGCTGGCCTCAATGGTCCTTGCCGGATGCCTGATCCTTGTCGCTAACGGGTCACAGCCTACCCCAACGGCCCATGGCCGTTAGCGTTATGGATGCTGAGATCATCCAATTTTTTCATTAATTTCAAAATAATAAAACTTTCCAGGCTGCGGGTGATCAGATGGGCTGAAGCTGCCAGAACAAATGCAACTCCCTAGTCGGGTTGCCCACTGAATAAAACACCCATTGGGAAATAGGTGGGGATTGCACCTGCATTTGTTCTGGCGAAACAGCCTGGCCCAGCGATGGGCCTGATTCGGCAAGACTAGGTTGGTATCACGATGTTGAGCGTCAGAAAACAAATTCATTTTCTGGCTTTAGCCACATCAATCTGGACCCTGTCTTGACCACGCTGCAATATTAGTTATTGCTAATAATATGTTGTCGGAGGGCAGGGTTGTATGCGCAGGGTCGTGGCCTTTTCGCTGATCGGCGGTCTGCTTGCCATGGGGCCGATCATCCCGGTAAAGGCGGAGAACATTATCTCCGGCGGGGATTACCGCATCGTTGACGGGGATACGGTCCATCTCGGCCGCACCAAGATCAGGCTGATCGGGATTGATGCGCCGGAAAAACGCCAGCAATGCCGGACGCTGGACGGGCAGGCCTGGCCCTGCGGCCAGATCGCCACCGACACACTGGTGGGGATGGTCGATGCCGCTGCCGGGCTCACCTGCATTATTGATGGCAAGGATCGTTATCAACGGTCACTGGGAACCTGCTTTGCCGGCAAAGGGCTGGGCGGGGTTAACCTGCAACAGGCTCTGATCCGTGCTGGACTGGCGGTGGCCGAATATGATGAAGCCTACCGTGCCGATGAAAGGGCGGCCCGTGCCGAACGCCGTGGCATCTGGAACGGCTGCTTTACCCGTCCAAAAGACTGGCGACGCAAGATACGCGATTGCGATTAGGCTGCTTCGGTACCGCCGATGGTGATGCCGCCCATCTTCAGAGTCGGCTGGCCAACACCGACAGGAACACCCTGCCCGGCCTTGCCGCAGGTGCCGACACCGTTATCGAGTTTCAGGTCATTGCCGATCATGGAAATCTTGCCCATGGCGTCGGGCCCGTTGCCGATCAGCGTGGCACCCTTGACGGGGGCCCCGATCTTGCCGTCCTCGACCATATAAGCCTCAGAGGCGGAGAAAACGAACTTGCCGCTGGTGATATCCACCTGGCCACCGGCGAAGTTCACGGCATAGATGCCTTTCTTGACGGTTGAAAGGATTTCTTCCGGGCTGTGGTCGCCGTTCAGCATGAAGGTATTGGTCATCCGTGGCATCGGCGTATGGGCGTGCGATTGACGCCGCCCGTTGCCGGTGGGTTCAACCCCCATCAGGCGGGCATTCTGGCGATCCTGCATATAGCCTTTGAGGATCCCGTCCTCGATCAGCACGTTGCGCGCCGACGGCGTGCCTTCATCATCGATGGTGATCGACCCGCGGCGGTCGTCCATTGTCCCGTCATCGACGACGGTGACACCTTTCGCCGCGACCTGCTCACCGATCCGGCCTGAAAACAGCGATGTTCCCTTGCGGTTGAAATCGCCTTCGAGGCCGTGGCCGACCGCTTCATGCAGCATCACCCCGGGCCAGCCGGAGCCAAGAACAACTTCCATTTCACCGGCCGGGGCGGGGATGGAGTTAAGATTAACCCGGGCAATACGAATCGCTTCATCAACCTCAGCTTTCCAGACCGCGGGATCAAGCCACTGATCAAGCATGACCCGGCCTCCGGCACCGCTCGACCCCGATTCCATGCGGCCGTCACGTTCAAGCACGATGGCGATGCTGATCCGCACAAGCGGCCGGATATCTGCCACCTGATAACCATCAGGGCGAATCACCCGCATCGCCTGCCAGGATGTCCCAAGCGAAACGGTCACCTGCCGGACATGGGGATCGGCCTGTCGGGCATAGGCATCAATTTCCTGCATCAGCTCCACCTTGTCGCCAAAGGGTGTCGCATCAAGCGGGTTGCGGGAGGTGTAAAGGCTGCGGTTTGACCCGGCGCGCGGTGGCAGCGCAAGACTGCCGGCATAACCCTTTGTGACGCTCGATACCGTGGCGGCAGCCCGGCGCATCGCCTCAAGGCTCATCTCGCCGGAATGGGCATAGCCATGGGCTTCACCGGCAATCGCCCGCAGACCGAAGCCGCTGGAATTGTCGTAACTGGCTGATTTCATGCGGCCGTCATCGAACAGCATCATTTCGCTGTGGGTTTCCTCGAGGAACAACTCGCCGTCATCACTGCCGCTGAGCGCGTCGCTGACAAGGCTTTCCACCTTGCCGCGGTCCAGGCCGGTGCGGTCAAAAAAGAGATTTTCAGTGAGGCTCAGCGCATCATCCATGATCAGCATCCATTTCATCAAACTCAGGTGAGGGGAGGCCGCAAGGACCCAGGTTTCCCTTATCTGTATTTAGGGTATCAGCATCGGGATACAAGTTTCAACCCGCTCACTGAGGCTGCGCCTGAACCGTCCCTATCATTGGGGAGGACCGGTCGTTGCTGCGACCACCTGCCGCAACAATTCACAGCCTCTACGGATTAATGTCCGGCATCTTTATGGTATAAAACATTTGTTAAATAACCGCAGCAGCGGTCGCTGTTGTCTTGCGTCAATACCAAGGGGGAGTTAACGCAATGAATATTTCCCGTTTTACGGCATCTGCGCGGATGCTTGGCCTGTCTCTGATGGCAGTGGTGGCATCCGCCGCCGCATCCCATGCCGCTGAACCCCAGCCATGGCAGATCGGGCTTCAGCCGCCCTCCGGTTCCATCGCTGAAAGAGCCACCGATCTGCATGATCTGTTGCTGATCATCATCACGCTGATCTCGCTCTTCGTGCTGGCCCTGCTGGTTTATACCTGCCTGCGCTTCCGCGAAAGCCGCAACCCGGTCCCATCAAAGACAACCCACAACACGGTGATCGAGGTTCTGTGGACGGTCATTCCGGTCATCATCCTCGTGGTGATTGCCGTGCCGTCTTTCAAGCTGCTCTATTACATGGACCGCACCGATGATACCGACATGGTGGTCAAGGTGACCGGCGCCCAGTGGTACTGGACCTATGAATACCCGAAAGAAGAGCTCGCCTTCGACAGCTACATGATCGATGAAGTCGATCTCGAGGAAGGCCAGAAGCGGCTCCTGGATGTCGACTACCCCCTTGTCGTTCCGGAAGGCACCCGCATCAAGCTGCTTATCCAGGCCAATGACGTTATGCATTCGTTCTTTGTGCCGTCCCTTGCCGTTCAGATCTACACCGTCGCCGGGCGCACCAACGAAGCCTGGATCGACGTGCCGATGGGTGAAAAGACCTATTACGGCCAGTGCAACCAGATCTGTGGGGTGAACCATTCCTATATGCCGATCGTCATCAAGGCTGTATCGGCAGAAGATTATGAAACCTGGCTCGAAGAAGCCCGGGAAGAATTCGCATCGGTCGATCGTCCGCTGACGATCGAACTGGCTGCGGCTGAATAGATATTGGCACGAGGAGAGTACCATGTCCGCACACGCAACTGACCATCACGATCACGGGGCCCCGACGGGCTTCGTTAAGCGTTGGCTCTATTCAACGAACCACAAAGATATCGGGACGATGTACCTGATCTTTGCCATCATCGCGGCCTTCATCGGCGGCGGGATGTCCATCTATATGCGGATGGAGCTGATGGAGCCCGGTGTTCAGTACATGGCTGATGGTCATGTCTGGAACGTCTTTACCACGGCCCACGGGCTGATCATGGTGTTCTTTGTCGTCATGCCCGGCCTAATCGGGGGTTTCGGCAACTGGTTTGTGCCGATCATGATCGGTGCCCCGGACATGGCGTTTCCGCGGATGAACAATATCTCCTTCTGGCTGCTGCCTCCGGCGTTTCTGCTGCTGCTGCTGTCGGCTGTCTCCGATGGTGGCGCCGGTGTCGGCTGGACGATCTACCCGCCGCTTTCCGGCAAGGAAGGCACACCGGGAATGTCGATGGATCTGGCCATTTTCTCGCTGCACCTTGCCGGTGTCTCCTCCATCCTCGGGGCGGCGAACTTCATCACCACGATCTTCAACATGCGGACGCCGGGGATGACCCTGCACAAGATGCCGCTGTTCGCCTGGGCCATGCTGATCACGGCATTCCTGCTGCTGCTGGCAGTGCCGGTTCTGGCCGGGGCGATCACCATGCTGCTGACCGACCGTAATTTCGGCACGGCGTTCTTCGTCGCGGCAGAGGGTGGTGACCCGATTCTGTTCCTGCACCTGTTCTGGTTCTTCGGTCATCCGGAAGTGTACATCATGATCCTGCCGGCCTTCGGCATTGTCAGCCACATCATCTCGACCTTCAGCCGCAAGCCGATCTTCGGCTATCTGGGGATGGTCTATGCGATGGTGGCCATTGGCTTTGTCGGCTTTATCGTCTGGGCTCACCATATGTACACGGTCGGCATGGATGTCGACACACGGGCCTATTTCACGGCGGCCACCATGGTGATTGCCGTTCCGACCGGGGTGAAGATTTTCTCCTGGATCGCCACCATGTGGGGCGGGTCCATCCGCTTTGAAATCCCGATGCTCTGGGCTGTCGGCTTCATCTTCCTGTTTACCGTCGGTGGTGTGACCGGGGTCGTGCTGTCGAATGCCGGTCTCGATCAGGTCCTGCACAACACCTATTACGTGATTGCCCATTTCCACTATGTGCTGTCGCTGGGGGCTGTGTTCGGTCTGTTTGCCGGGTTCTATTACTGGTTCTCCAAGATGACCGGTTTTGAATACAACCGGATACTGGCCCAGCTGCATTTCTGGATCACCTTTGTCGGCGTTAACCTGACCTTCTTCCCCATGCACTTCCTGGGGCTGGCCGGGATGCCGCGCCGTTACATCGACTATCCGGATGCGTTCGCCGGTTGGAACATGGTCGCCTCGATCGGCTCCTATATCGGGGCATTGGGGGCGATCATCTTCCTGATCGTCATCATCGAAGCCTTCGTTGTTCGCCGCCGTGCTGCCATCAACCCCTGGGGTGAAGGTGCGACGACGCTCGAATGGACAGTGGCCTCACCGCCGCCATACCACACCTTCGAAGAACTGCCGAAGGTCAAACTCTAGGGCTTGGCGGAGAGAGTTAGCATGGCTCAGACACTGGCCACATCGCCGCAACTGGCAGAACCCCGGGATTTCATCGCCCTGATGAAACCCCGGGTGATGAGCCTGGTGATCTTCACCGGGCTTGTCGGGATGATGCTGGTACCGACCGCGACCCACCCGCTGCTGCTGGTCATCAGCCTGGTGGCGATCGCTGCCGGGGCCGGGGCATCCGGGGCGATCAACCAGTGGTATGACCGGGATATCGATGCCCTCATGAAGCGGACGGCCGACCGGCCGATCCCGGCGGGCAAGGTGCTGCCGGAAGAGGCGCTGAGCCTCGGCATCATCGTCTCGGTACTGTCGGTTCTCGTCCTGTGGTTTGCAGGCGGGACCAACGCTGCCCTGCTGCTCGGCTTCACAATCTTCTTCTACGGGGTTGTCTACACCATCTGGCTGAAACGCTCGACGGCACAGAACATTGTCATCGGTGGGGCTGCCGGGGCATTCCCCCCCGCAATCGGCTGGCTTGCTGCCGGGGGCGGGGTCACGCTTGAACCGATCCTGCTGTTCGCGCTGATCTTTATCTGGACGCCGCCACATTTCTGGGCCCTTGCGCTTGTCCGCAATGAAGACTACACCCGTGCCGGTGTGCCGATGATGCCGGTGGTTGCCGGGCGTCAGTCAACCCGCCTGCAGATCCTGCTTTATGCGCTTGTGCTGGCACCCCTTGGCGTGGCGCCGGCTGTCTTTGGCATGGCCTCGCTGTTCTATGGCGGGGTTGCGGCTGTGCTCGGTCTTATCTTTGTCCAGCGGTCGTGGAAACTCTGGCGCAGTGACAGTGATGCCGATGCCATGGGGCTGTTCAAGTTCTCGATCCTCTATCTCTTTCTGATCTTTCTGGTGCTGGGGATTGACGCCACGGTAAACCGTTTCGCAGGGGGGCTGTGATGGCTGAAAAGCAGACACCACCGACCCAGCCGACCCCGGAGGAATTCGTTGCCCTGAGACAGCGGCGCAATCTGGCTGTTCTGGCGGGGATCATGTTTCTCTGCGTGATCTTCTACCTCATCACCATCATCCGTATCGGAGGCTCCTGATGGCAGCGACGGTGCAGTCCCTTGACCACAAGAACCGCAAGCTGATGATGATCATCACGGCTGTTGTTGTCGGCATGGTCGGGCTCGCCTATGCCTCGGTTCCGCTGTACCGGATTTTCTGTCAGGTGACGGGGTTTGGCGGCACCACGCAGGTGGGCGAGGCTGCCCCGGGGGCAACGCTGGGGGCGTCGATCCGTCAGGTGGGTTTCAACGGCCATGTTGTGCCGGGGCTGCCCTGGTCTTTTGAGGCACCGGAAAAGGTGAGCCTCAAGCCGGGTGAAGAAACGACGGTTCTCTATCGGGCGACCAATCTGGGCGATGTGCCGACAACCGGGACATCAACCTTTAACGTGACGCCCAACAAGATCGGGCCGTATTTCATGAAAATCGATTGCTTCTGCTTTATTGAGCAAACTCTCCAGCCGGGGGAGAGCGTTGATATGCCGGTGGTCTTCTATCTCGATCCTGAGATTGACACCGATATCAACACGGCGGAAACGCCGGAGATCACATTATCCTATACTTTTTTCCCGGTTGAGAAGGATGGGGGATAAGGAGAATACCATGAGTGGGGAACAGAAACATCCATATCATCTCGTCGAGCCGAGCCCCTGGCCGGCGCTCGGCGCGTTTAGCGGATTTGTGCTGGCGGTTGGGGGCGTGCTCTATATGCACGAACACCAGTTCGGCATTGCAACCATGGGCGGCGGTCTGATGCTGGTGCTGGCAACGATGTTTTTCTGGTGGCGTGATGTTATCCGTGAAGCTGAATACCAGGGGCACCATACACCGATCGTCCAGATCGGTATGCGCTATGGGATGATCCTTTTTATCTCGTCGGAAGTGATGTTCTTCGTGGCATTCTTCTGGGCGTTCTTCGACCGGGCGCTGTTCCCGGCAGGGGGTGTCTGGCCGCCGGAAGGGATTGAGACCTTTAATCCGTTCGATCTGCCGCTGATCAACACGCTGATCCTGCTGCTGTCGGGCTGCACCGTGACCTGGGCTCACCATGCGCTGGTGCATGATAACCGCCGTGATTTCATCATCGGTCTGGTGATCACCATCGCCCTTGGGGGGTTCTTCACCTATCTGCAGGCGGTTGAATACAGCCACGCACCGTTTGGTTTCACGGACGGGATCTATCCTTCGGTGTTCTTCATGGCGACCGGCTTCCACGGCTTCCATGTGATCATCGGGACGCTGTTCCTTGCTGTCTGCCTGTGGCGGGGTCTGCAGGGACATTTCACGGCAAAGCAGCATTTCGGTTTTGAGGCTGCAGCCTGGTACTGGCACTTCGTTGATGTCGTCTGGCTCTTCCTGTTTGTTGCTGTCTATATCTGGGGCCGCTAAGTGGCGGCTCCCCAGCCCGTATCGTCCCCGCTGAGACGGGCGCTGAACGGTACTTGCCCTGACTGTGGTCAGGGCAAGTTGTTTTTGGGGCATCTGAAAGTTGCCGAAGAATGTGATCACTGCGGCCTTGATCTGCTGCGTTACGGGGCCGGGGATGGCCCTGCCACCTTGCTGATCCTCGTTTATGGTGCGTTGATTGTGCCGCTGGCTTTCGTTCTTGAAACCTTTGTTGCGCCGCCGCTCTGGGTCCATGCGGTTGTCTGGGGGCTGGTCATGTTCGGCCTGACCATGGTAAGTCTGAGACCAGCCAAGGCGATCATGATCGCCCTGCAATTTCGATTTGATACGCCTGAAATCTAGAGGTGAAGGAAATGGTATTTCGACCAGCCCTGTGGATGACTGTTGCGGCCGTACCGGCGCTTGCGATACTGGTATGGCTTGGCTCATGGCAGTTGCTGCGGATGCAGTGGAAGAATGATCTGATTGAGGAGTTCACCACCCGTGCCCGTGCCGAGGCCGTGCAGCCACCTGCGGCCGATGCTGCGGGTAATAGCCGGTTTCAGCGTATCCGTGTCAGCGGCACATGGATGCATCACGCCGAGGTGCAGCTCACCGGACGAACTTTTGAGGGCACCGCAGGTTATCATGTGGTCACACCGATGCGGCTTGATGACGGCCGTGTGCTGCTGCTCAACCGAGGCTGGGTCTCGCAGGATTACCGGCGTCCCGAAAGCCGCCCGGGCACGCTTGCCGCCGGGCCCCAGAACTTTGAGGCGATCATCAGGCTGCCGGCCCGGAAAGGCTATTTCGTCCCGGAAAACGATCTTGAGGATGATCACTGGTTCACCCTCACCATCGATGATGTTGTCGCCCGCCACGGCCTCAGTGATGTGATCCCCACCTATACAGCCGATGTCCTGCGTCCTGATGGCCCCTATGTGCTGCCGATCGGGGCCGAAGTGACGATCGATATTCCGAACAATCACTGGAATTACGCCCTGACCTGGTATGGGCTTGCCCTCGGGCTGATCGGTGTCTATATCGCATGGCATCACCAGAACGGTCGCCTGCGGTTCGGCGGCAGCAACGAGGGGCAGTCATGAAGTATATCAGCACGCGGGGGGGCGATGGCCCCATCGGTTTTGACGATGCCCTGCTGGCGGGGCTTGCCCGTGATGGTGGGCTCTACCTGCCGCAGGAATGGCCGCAACTGAGCCTTGATGAATGGCGCGCCCTTGCCGGTCGCCCCTATATCGAGGTGGCGGCG
The DNA here is from genome assembly GCA_049889655.1 of Puniceispirillales bacterium (SeqCode). GTDB lineage: Bacteria > Pseudomonadota > Alphaproteobacteria > Puniceispirillales > UBA1172 > UBA1172. Next base: position 6,155 of record JBMHCY010000023.1, on the reverse strand, counting down.
GCGATCATGGCCCGCTTCACCGATGGCGAGATCGACCCGGAAACCATGCTGGCAATGACCACCGAGACCTATGCCGGTTTTGATCATCCCGACGTGGCCCCGCTGGTGCCGCTTGAAGATAACCTGCACGTGCTTGAACTGTTCCACGGCCCGACCATCGCCTTCAAGGATTACGCGATGCAGTTTCTGTCGCGGGCATTTGATCGTGCCCTTAAGGCAAGGGGGCGGCGTGCGGTTATCCTCGGGGCGACCAGTGGTGATACAGGCTCAGCCGCGCTCGAGGCGTTTCAGGGGCGTGATTTTGTCGATATTTTCATTCTCTTCCCCGATGGCCGGGTCTCGCCGATCCAGCAACGTCAGATGACGAGTGTTATCGCCGATGGTGCCCATGCTGTGGCTGTTGAGGGTGATTTTGATGATTGTCAGGATGCCGTCAAGGCGCTGTTCCGGGATCTTGAATTCCGTGACCGGATTGGTCTTTCGGCGATCAATTCGATCAACTGGGCCCGGCTGATGCCGCAGATTGTCTATTACGCCACCTCGGCCCTTGCCCTTGGTGCCCCTGACCGTGCCGTCGCCTTTTCGATCCCGACGGGGAATTTCGGCAATATCTTCGCCGGTTATGCGGCCAGCCGCATGGGGCTGCCGATCAAACGGCTGATCTGTGCATCAAACCGCAACGATATTCTGACCCGGTTCTTTGCCTCCGGGGCGATGGAACGCCAGGCGGTCGAACCTTCGCTCAGCCCGTCGATGGATATTCAGGTCTCGAGCAATTTCGAGCGGCTGTTGTTTGAACTGCTCGATCGCAACGGTGAGGCAGTCGCGGCCATGATGCAGCATTTTGCAGAAACAGGGCGGTTCGATGTCGCCCCGGATGTGCTGGCCCGGGCGCATGAACTGTTTTCCGGCTTCCGGCTTGATGACCAGGGAATTGTTGATCAGATCAGGGATATTCGCAAAACCCACGGCATGGTGCTCGATCCGCATTCGGCGGTGGGTGTTGCCGCTGCCCGTGATGCCATCGCCCGGGGCGAGATCGAGGCTGATACCCCGGTTATTGCGCTCGCCTGTGCCCATCCGGCGAAATTCCCCGATGCCGTTGCCCGTGCTACCGGCACGGAACCGCCGCTGCCGCCGCATCTTGCTGATCTGATGGATCGTCCCGAAAGGATGGATCGGGTCAGCCATGAGCCGGCAGCAATCGCCCGCCTTGTCGAAGCAGGCCGGAGGAGCCCGGCCGATGGCTGATCACGCAATTCGCCAAACCGTGCTCGACAGCGGGCTGACTGTCATCACCGCTGCGATGGCGATGGCGGAAAGCGTATCCATGGGATACTGGGTCCGCGCCGGGGCAAGGGATGAGGCGGCCAATCAGCACGGCATGGCCCACCTGCTTGAACACATGGCCTTCAAGGGCACCCGGCGGCGTGATGCGGCCGCCATTGCCCGCGAGGTTGAAGACCGTGGCGGCTTTATCAATGCCCATACCAGCCGCGAAGAAACAGCCTATTATGTGCGGCTACTGCCTGAATTCACCGATTTCGGGATTGATCTGCTTGCCGATATTCTGACCGGGTCAACCTTTCCCGATGAAGAACTGATCCGCGAAAAGGGTGTCATCATTCAGGAAATCGGCCAGGCCCATGATACCCCTGATGATATTGTCTTTGACCGGTTCCAGGAAGTGGCGCATCCCGGGCATACCCTCGGGCGGCCGATCCTCGGGACGGTGGAAAGTGTCTCGGCATTCAGCCGTGATGATATCGAAACCTTCCTTGCCGCCCATTACGCGGCCCCGAATATCATTGTCTCGGCTGCCGGAAAGGTTGACCACGATGATTTCGTCGCCCGTGTTGAAGCCGCCTTTGCCGGTCTGCCGCAAGCCGCGACCCCGCATCACCGCAGTGCCCCGCGCTGGCCGACCGTGACCGAGCCCCGGCGGGCCATTTTGCACCGCGAGCTTGAACAGACACACCTCGTGCTGGGGCTTGAAGGCATTGCCGCTAACGATGATGACGCCATGCTGATGGCGGCCCTGTCGATCCTTTATGGCGGCGGGATGTCCTCACGGCTGTTTCAGGAAGCTCGGGAAAAGCGGGGGCTCTGCTACAGTGTCTTTGCCTTCCATCAGGGATTCTGCGACAGCGGTGTGCTGTCGGTCTATGCCGGAACATCCACCGCTGATGCCGAAGAGATGATCCGCCTCGCCGGGGGGATTCTCGCCACCATCGCCGCCGATGCCAGCGAAGAGGAAACCGCCCGGGCCTGCGCCCAGATGCGGTCAAGCCTGCTGATGCGCCGGGAAAGCGTCGCCGGAATGTGCGAAAGCCTGCCGCGCCAGTTGATGATCTATGGTGAAATCCGCAGCCTTGAGTCGCAACTGGAACGGATCAGCCGGATCACCGCGGCTGATATCCGCCGTCTGGCAGCCCGGCTGATCGAAACCCCGCCGGTGCTCGCCGCTATCGGCCCTGTGACGGCCGAGGCGTTCATGGATGATGACACCCTGGCCCGGGTCTTTGCTGCCTGACCTGCTGCTGGCCTCAGGCGTGGCCGTAATAGGGCGACATTTGTGATGTTGAAATACCGAGCCGGGAAAAACAGTTCATCCAGGTCTGGTCGATCCTGTCATTGAAGATCAAATCCTGCTGGAACGGCAAGGTCAGCCAGACATTGTTCCGGATCTCCCGTTCCAGCTGGCCTGAGGTCCAGCTCGCATGGCCGAGCGCGACGATGAAATCCTGCGGCCCGTACCCATTGGCAATCTCATTGATGATCTTGATATTGGAGGTCATCGCCATGCGGTCGTTGATGGTGATGCTGTCGGGCAGCATATGATCGGATGAATGGATCACCAGCCCGCGGGACTGTTCCATCGGCCCGCCGTTGAAAACAGGGGTGTCGCCCCAGAAACGCGGGGTGCCTATGCCGATCTGTTCAGCCAGACTGTCAAGATACAGGTCTTCCATGGCCTGATTGATGACGACACCCATCGCAGCGTCTTCATCATGACTGCAGATAAAGATCACCGTGTTGCTGAACCGGGGATCATCCATCTGCGGCATTGCAATCAAAAACTGGCCAGTAAGGAAATGTGCCATCAAAAGGCCCCCTTTGTGTGGCTCGATATTAAAAGCGTAACCGCAATCAGATGGCTTTACCAGAACAAAGTAGGTGGGGCCTTATTGGCAAAAGACAGGAATAAAAGTCCTGAAAGGGCTGAAAATTCCAGCAAAACCAGTATAGTAAGCCCCATGAAGACACTCTTTTCATCATGCCTGATCATTTTTCTGACAGTGCTGCTGCCGGTCTCGGCACAGGCCGCTGTTGGCCCCTGGCAGGGTAATGATGTCATGCAGGCGCGCCTGATCACCGCCGTCACCGCTGCCGGTGAGGAGCGTGTTATCGAAGCCGGGCTTGAATTCCGCCTTGAACCGGGCTGGAAAGTCTATTGGCGGAGCCCCGGTGATGCCGGTCTGCCGCCGGTTCTTGATTTCAGTGATTCGGGAGAAATTATCGGGCATCAGCTGGCATTTCCCGCCCCGAAACGCTTTTCGATCCTCGGCTTTGACAGTTTTGGCTACGGTGAAGAGGTGATCCTGCCGCTCAGCCTTGAGCGCCGCAACCCGGGGCGGCCGATGACCGTTCAGGCGCAGCTTGACGGGCTTGTCTGCAGCGATGTCTGTATTCCTGTTGCCGAAACCCTCACGCTTTTCCTGCCGGGGGGCAAGGCGACAGCCTCTGCCGAAGCTCGCCGTATCGCGCTGTCAAAGGCCCGTGTGCCTGGCCCCGGTACGGCTGCCGGGCAGACAATTGCGGCGATCGCTGTTGATGGCGGTCAGGTGAAGATCAGCCTCGGCCGCGACGGCGAGCTTGTTTCCTTTCACCAGGGTGATGTGCTCATCGAGGCGGCATCCGGTTTCGGTTTTGCAAAACCTGATTTCCGCGGCGGCATTGCCAGCCTTGATATCACGGGCCGTGATGCTGCTGAACTGATTGGGGAAGAGGTCACCGTCACGGTGATCACCCCGGCAGCCCTGATCGAGGAACGTCATGTGCTTGCAGCAGGCGGTATCGCTGCGATCAATCCCTGGCAGGGGGTGGGGCTGATGCTGATGATCGCCTTCATCGGCGGGGTTATTCTCAATGTCATGCCCTGCGTGCTGCCGGTCCTGTCACTCAAACTGGCGGCGGTGCTCGGCCATGGCGGCTCGGCCCAGCGGGCGGTGCGGGTTTCATTTCTGGCGACTGCGGCCGGCGTCGTCTTTTCGTTCCTGCTGCTCGGTACAGTGCTGCTGGCCCTGCGCCAGGCAGGGGTGGTGATCGGCTGGGGGATTCAGTTTCAGCACCCGGGTTTTCTGCTGGTTGCAGCAGGGGTGATCGGGTTTTTTGGGCTTGTGATGCTTGATCTCGTGCCGCTGCCGGTACCGACCGTGGTGCAGAATCTTGCTGCCCGGATGCCGCGCAGCGGGCTTGCTGGGGATTTTGCCTCCGGGGCGCTCGCCACCCTCTTGGCCACACCCTGTTCGGCACCGTTTGTCGGCACGGCCATGGCTTTTGCGCTGGCAGCCCCGGCCTTGCCGCTGCTGGCTGTTTTTCTGGCCATGGGGCTGGGGCTGGCCCTGCCCTGGCTGGTGGTGGCGTTGCGCCCGGGGCTGGTCATCATGCTGCCGAAACCGGGTGGCTGGCTTATTTGGCTGAAACGGGGGCTGGCCCTCGGGCTGTTCATCACCGCCGCCTGGCTGATGACGATCATGGCTTCCCTTGGTGAGGTTGAGCCCGGCCTTGATCAGGGCTGGCAGCCATGGCAACCCGGGGCCGAAGCCGCGGCCGTTGCCGCCGGCCGTGTCGTGCTGGTTGATGTCACTGCAGACTGGTGCATTACCTGCAAGACAAACAAGGTGCTGGTGCTCGACACCGATACCATGCAGCAGGCGCTGGATGATGCTGGTGTGGTACGGTTGCAGGCGGACTGGACACGCCCGGATGAAGCCATCAGCCGCTATCTGGCATCCTTTGGCCGTTACGGTATCCCGTTCAATGCGGTTTATGGCCCTGCCGCCCCTGAGGGCATTCCCCTGCCGGAATTGCTGACCCGGGATGCCGTGCTCGAAGCGGTGAAGGCAGCCGCTGGCGGGGCCTGAACAGCAGCGCTTTTTCTTGCGATTAGTGCCCTTGTCATCCGAAATGGCCGTGCTAATTCATGGGCATGGTACTTATGCCTCAAAAAAAGGAGCCGCAAATGGCCATCACCGTTGGCGCAAGCCTGCCCCAGAGCACTGTTCATCTCAAGCAAGACGGCACGATCACCGAAACCAGCCTCTCGGCCTGGGCTGCCGGTCGCAAAGTGGTGCTGATCGTCGTTCCCGGGGCTTTCACGCCGACCTGTTCGGCCCGGCATCTGCCCGGCTATGTTGAGCACGCGGCGGCGTTTGCCGATAAGGGGGTCGAGGCTATCGGCTGCCTTGCTGTCAATGATGTGCACGTCATGGCGGCCTGGGGTGTTGATCAGGGGGCTGAGGGCAAGGTCGAGATGATCGCTGATCCGGTCGGGGCTGCCGCTGCTGAAATGGGCATTCTGGTGGTCGATACGCCGGTTCTGGGCAACACCCGTGCAGCAAGGCTGGCGCTGGTGGCGGAAGACGGTGTGGTGACCCAGCTCTATATGGAAGAACCGGCAGCGTTTGAGGTTTCCGCCGCAGAACACGTCCTTGAACGGCTTTAGGCTTCCCCCGCCTTGATCCTCTCCGCTTCGCTGCGGGCGAGATCATCGCAGCGTTCATTGAGCGGGTCACCGGCATGGCCCTTGACCCAGCGCCATTCGATGCGGTGACGGCGGGTCGCCTCATCAAGCTGCATCCACAGGTCCTGATTGGCGACAGGCTTTTTCGCGGCGGTTTTCCAGCCGTTTTTCTTCCAGCCGTTGATCCATTTGGTGATCCCGTCCTTCATATAGGTGCTGTCCGAGATGACCGCGACCGATACCGGCCGGTTGAGTGCTTCGAGCGCCATGATCACCGCGGTCAGTTCCATGCGGTTGTTGGTTGTCTCGGCCTCGCCACCCACCAGTTCCTTCTCATGGCTGCCATATTGCAGGATCGCCGCCCAGCCGCCGGGGCCGGGATTGCCGAGGCAGGAGCCGTCGGTATTGA
>JBMHCY010000022.1:0-39959 GCA_049889655.1 Puniceispirillales bacterium (SeqCode) | reverse complement strand
TGGAATCACATCCTGATTTTTTGAACGAAGGGCATCGGCATGATGCCCTCAATTGTATTTGTCCCGAAGGCTATCTTAAACAGGAGAAGATCATGCGTAACCCCGACGATTTTGGTTTCGGCACACAGATCCGCAAATCCCCGTATTTCGATGCGACTGTCAAATGGGGCGCAAAGGACTTTTCTGTCTACAACCATATGTATATCCCCCGGGATTTCGGTGATCCTGAACAGAATTTCTGGAATCTGGTCAATGATGCGATCCTCTGTGATGTGGCGGTCGAACGGCAGGTTGAAATTACCGGCCCCGATGCCTCGCGCTTCGCCCAGCTGCTGACACCGCGCGATCTCAGCACGATGGCGGTGGGGCAGTGTAAATATGTGCTGATAACCAATGCCGAGGGCGGTATCATCAATGACCCGATCATGCTCAGGCTCGACGAAAACAGATACTGGATATCGCTTGCCGACAGTGATGTGCTGCTGTGGGCGCAGGGCGTGGCGGTGCATTCTGGTCTCGATGTGCGGCTGCACGAACCCGATGCCTCGCCGTTGCAGCTGCAGGGGCCGCGCTCGCAGGATATCATGGCGGTGCTGTTCGGCGAAGAAATCCGCGAGCTGAAATATTACTGGCTGCGGCATCTGACGCTTGACGGGATGGACCTGGTTGTATCCAGAACCGGCTGGTCGAGCGAGTTGGGCTATGAGATTTATTTGCAGGATGGCAGCCGCGGGACGGAACTCTGGGACAGGATCATGGAGGCCGGAGGCCCCTTCGGCCTGAAGCCCGGGCATACGTCCTCGATCCGCCGTATCGAAGGCGGGATGCTGTCCTACCATGCTGATATGGACCTTCTGACCAACCCGTTTGAACTGGGGATGGACCGTCTCGTCAATCTCGATGCGCCGCATCCCTTCATCGGCAAGGACGCGCTCAGGAAAATCAGCCAGGACGGCATCACCCGCAAGCAGGTCGGTCTTGTCATTGATGGCGACCGTCTTCATGGCCCGAACACAACATTCTGGCCGCTGAGCAAAGCTGGCCGCAATGTCGGCAAGGTGACATCGGCGGTCTATTCACCAAGGCTTGAAAAGAATATTGCCCTGGCGATGGTCGCTGTTGAGGCAAGCGCCACCGGCACATCCCTTGCGGTGGAAACCCGGCACGAAACACGCCAGGCCACGGTGGTCGAAAAGCCGTTCTACGATCCGAAAAAGGCGATCACCAGATCCTGAGACGAGAGCATTCCGGCTGTTGACCGGTGATGGCAGGGTGCAAAATTCTTGCCACGGCAGGGGCTGACCCGGCATAGTCTCATGAGTGATCATCCGGGCTTGCGGGGAATGTGCTATGCCAACGCCGACACTTCATTTCAGCCGTGAAGAATTCAGCCAGCGGCTTGCCGCATCGCGTGCCGCCATGCAGGAACGCGGGTTTGATCTGCTGATCATCTCAGACCCCAGCAACATGAACTGGCTGACAGGCTATGACGGCTGGTCCTTCTATGTTCATCAGGCGGTGATCCTGACGCTGGAGGGCGAGCCGATCTGGTTCGGCCGGGGGCAGGATGCCAATGGTGCCTTGCGGACCTGCTTCATGGACCCTGCAAACATCATCGGCTATGCCGACCATTACGTTCAGTCGACAGAACGCCACCCGATGGAAGCTCTGGCGGCGGAGATGCTCTCAAGAAAGCTCGGCAGCGGGGTGATCGGTGTCGAGATGGATAATTACTGGTTTACCGCCGCGGCGTTTGCCGCCCTCAATGCCCATCTGCCCAACGCCACCTTCAAGGATGCAACAGGGCTTGTGAACTGGCAGCGGGCGATCAAATCACCGGCCGAGCTTGATTACATGCGTATCGCGGGCCGCCTTGTCAGCCGCATGCATAAACGCATCGTTGAAAAGGTCGAGCCGGGAATGCGGAAATGCGATCTGGTTGCTGAGATCTATGATGCCGGGTTGCGCTTTGATCCGGCCATCGGGGCCGGGGGTGATTATCCGGCGATCGTTCCCTTGCTGCCGTCAGGGACGGATGCCGCCGCCCCGCATCTGACCTGGGATGATGCCCCGATGCGTTCGGGCGAAGGCACGTTTTTTGAAATTGCCGGTGTCTATCATCGCTACCATTGCCCGCTATCCCGAACAGTCTTTCTCGGCAAGCCGACACCGACCTTCCTCGATGCGGAAAAGGCTGTGCTCGAAGGCATGGAGGCCGGGCTCGAGGCAGCACGGGAGGGCAACCTTTGCGAAGATATCGCCCAGGCATTCTTCCGGGTGCTTGAACGCTACGGCATCGTCAAAGACAACCGCACCGGTTATGCCATCGGTGTCAGTTATCCGCCGGATTGGGGCGAGCGCACCATGTCTTTGCGTTCTGGCGACCGGACCGTGCTGAAAGAAAACATGACCTTCCATTTCATGACCGGGTTGTGGATGGATGATTGGGGTTTTGAGATCACCGAAAGCATCCGCATCACCCGTGACGGCTATGAATGTCTTGCCGATGTGCCGCGGCGGCTGGTGGTGAAAGACTGACCTGTTGCGGCAGCGGCAATGGCCCCGCCTCCCCGAGGCTTGCAATGCCCGGGCAATAGTGAGACGATCGCCCGCTGAACTCAGACTGGTGAGAGTAAAGTGATGGTTTCCCTCAACGCTATTTCCGTGGCCCTTGCGCCGTTTCGCCTTGCCCTGAGGGCTGCCCTTTTCGGGCTGGCGGCTTTGTTGCTGTCAGGCTGCATGGATTTTGATACCCATTTCCATTTCAAGCCCGATGGCAGCGTCAAGACGGCGATGGTCATCAAGATCAGCAATGAAATGTATGAACTGATCAGCCTTGAGGGCGGCGATGCCTTCTGTAACAGGCCCGGCGAGAAAAGGGCAGAGCACAGCGATGGTGTCAGCTGCACCATGGTGGGCACCTCGAGCATTGAAGAGATGACATCGGGGCGGTTCTCCCTCGATATGAGCCCGTCACAGGATGGCGAGAACATCGCTCCCATCTCAGTGAGCGAGATTGCTGAAGGTGTGCTCAGGATCAGCATCGATTTCAAGGCCATGATGGAAGATGACGAGCAGCAGGAAGAGCTGGATTCCCCGGAGATGCGGGCTGTTGTCAAAGCTGCTTTTGCTGGCAATCATATGTCCTTCGGTTTCACCGGGCTTGAGGTTGTCTCCTCGACCGGCGAGATCTGGGATGATGGCAAGACGACATCGATCAAGATTCCCATGGCTAATCTGATCGACAAGACAGCCCCTGAGACCTTCTCAGCCACCCTGCGCTATAAGGAAACCGGCTGGTGGGGTGAAGTCATGGCCATGGCGTCTTCTGCCATGACCTTCCTGATCAGCCTTTGGCCGTTCTGATCACCCCAGCGGCGGCGGGCTCGGCGACAGGAAGTGCATCTTGCCGTCGGGAAGCTGCCAGCGCGGGCGGCGTCCAGCAAGGTTTTCCAGCACCTCAATATCATCATCGTAATGGTCGAGCGGCCTGTCATAGGGGGCCGGGCTGACCCCGCCTGAACGTGGCAGCACCACCGCGCTGTGGTATCGGGTCCGCAGGCTTTCCGTGCCGCCGTCCTGATTTTCCAGATCAACCCCGCCATAACAGCAGCAGACATAGCTGCGATTTTCGGCTTCCTGCCAGGCGAAATACGTCGTCGTGCCGCGGATTGATCCGACCGCGTTGGGGGTGCTGATGCGGATATTCCTGTCCCGCGACGGCCCCAGCACAGAAAGAATACCGCCGGCAGCAATAATGACATCGCTGATGATACCGGTCTCACCCCGCTCGAAAGCCGCTTCGGTTTCAGGATCAAGGTAGAAAATCTGGTCCCGATTGCGGATGACGCTGCCCTGTGCCCCGGCCTTGAGGGTAAAGGTCTTGCGCGTCACGCTGGTGACCTCTTTGCCGTCCAGCTGCACTGAGCCGCCGAGCACGGTGGTGGCCTCAGCCGCGAAGCCGGTGGTGGGGAGTGCCATCAGGCTGGCTGCAGCACCCATGCCGGAAAGGATAAGCCTTCTGTTTTTATCGTGATGCGTACACATGAGCCTCACCTCCTTATGGAGAAAAGATTTTCCGTTTGGGTGTATAAGTTTACCCTATATGATCAATTTTTAATATGAATTTCCTCTTGTGTCAGTGGCGTGGCGGTGCGTTGTCGCTTTGCAAGCCTGGCTGCTGCAGGTAGGCTTATGAAGCTGGCAGTGGTGATGAGGCCCTGCCGATCAGGAAAGAGGCCCATCGTGACCACCCCCTCAGCATCGCTCACGCGGCCTGGCCTTAATGCCTATATCGCACTGATATCATTGGGTTTTGTCTGGGGAGCATTTTTTGCCCTGTCACGATTCGCAGGTGAAACAGACATCACGCCGATGGTCCTGGTTTCCTACATTGTCATGGCGGAATTGCCGTTTTTCTATCTGATCTGTTGGTGGCGGGGGCAGTTTCCCCGTGTTTGGCGGCCAGCCAGCATGATCTTTTATCTGATGGCGGCGACGTTTGGGTATTTCATCCCGGCGGTGCTGGAACTGCACGCCGCCCCGATTATCGGTGCCGGCCTGCTGACAATCTTTGTCTCGATGACACCGCTCGTGACTGTGCTGCTGGCATTCATGATGCGGACTGAGGCGGCCAGCCTGCGGAAACTCGCCGGGGTTCTGGTGGGGACACTGGCGCTGCTGCCGATGATGCTGAGCGACGACATCATCATGCCGGCCCCGGCCCTGGCGATGAAGGGCTTCAGCCTCGCCCTCTTGGTGGCACTCTGTTACGGCCTCTACCACAACCTGGTGGCCAAGTACTGGCCTGAAGGCGAGGATGCCTGGCAGTTGGCAACAGGCGAAACCGTGGCCGGGCTGTTTGTGCTGGTGCCGTTCTCGCTGTTTGTCTACGGGATTGAACCTGTGCCGCTTTCGGGCTTTGCGATGCCGATTGTGTTTGCAAGTTATCTGCTGCTGAGCATGGCGTCGATCTGGCTCTATTTCTATCTGTTGAAAGCCGCCGGGCCGATCTTCACCAGCCTTGCCGGGTTTGTCTCGCTGGTGGCGGGGGTGCTGCTGGGTATCGTGCTGTTCGGCGAACGTCACCCGCCGTGGATCGTGCTCTGCATCCTTGCGATGATCGCGGCGATCTGGCTGACCAGCACATCGAAGCAAGCCGACGAGAGCTGAAGCCTTTATTTCTTTTTCTTGCGCTGTTCCAGCACGGGATAGGCGATCGCCACGATATGCGAATGGATGCGTTTCAGGTCTCTCAGGACATTCATATGCAAGGCGCTTGTGTTGATGCTTTCAGCACGTTGCTGGCTGAGCCGTTCCATATGTGATTTCGCCCCGTCCTGTTCCATCTGGCGGACGATGCGTTTTTCGTCGAGCAGTTGTTCCGCCAGTTTCGGATCATTGGAAACAAAAACCCCGATCGCCATTGTCAGGCCGTCGGCAACGCGCATATGCATGGCCTGAATTTCTTCAAAACCTTCATCTGAAAATTCGAGATCAGCGGCAATTTTCTTCTCGTTCGAGGTCATCAGATGGCCAAGAATATCACCGATATGTTCAAGATCGGTGGTGAAGGTCAGGATATTTGTCGCCCGCTGGCTTTCCTTTTTATCCAGTTCCTCGCCCGATATCTGCGTCACATAGAGTTTGATGGCCTCATAGAGACGATCAACCTCATCATCACGGTCGAGGACAGCCCTGGACAGTTTGACATCACGGTTTTCAATCGCGGTCAGCCCGTCACGCAACATTTCTTCAACGGTCCGCGCCATGCGGATTGTCTCCAGCGTTGCGCTGGCAAGGGCAACCGCAGGATTGCCGATATTCTCATCATCAAGATGCTGGGGTCCATCACCGCCGTTGCTCTGCGTTTCTTCCGGCAGCAGTCTTTCCATCAGACGCGAAACAGGGCCGATCAACGGCAGGAAGATCAGGGCGATGGCAATATTGAAAAAGGCATGGAAATTGACCACCTGGCGTTGCAGCGATGGTTCGATGGCCTGCATCAGCATCTCAACCTGGCCGATCAGGGGAAGCATGATCAACACACCGCATAATTTGAACAGGGCATTGCTGGCAGGAACGCGGCGGGCCACCTGGCCTTTCGGCCAGTTTGCAACCAGTGCCGGCATGATGCCGCCGAGATTCGCCCCCAATACCAGCACCAGCCCCATGGTTGGTGAAACGAGACCGCCGCCGGCAATGGCCATGATCAGCAAGACCATGGCAAGGCTTGAATGAACAAGCCAGGTCAGCACAGCCATCAGCAGGATGGCCAGCAGCCAATCATGTTCCAGTTTGGTGAATATCTGCAACAGGATCGAGGAGTCCCGCAGCGGCTGTGAGGCCGTGCTGATGAGGGTCAGGGCCAGCAGCATCAGGCCAAGGCCAATGAACACCCGGCCCCATTGCTTGCCGCTGGTTTCCGCAGACAGCTGATGGGTAACGACACCGGTCAGTAGCAGCAGCGGAGAAAGCCAGCCAACATCAAAAGACAGAACCTGGGCGACAACTGTTGTGCCGATATCCGCCCCCAGCATCAGCGCCAGCGCCATGGCGATGGTGATCACCCCGCGGCGGGCAAAGGAACTGACGATCAGCCCTGTGGCGGTGCTGCTCTGTAGAACAACGGTGACCACCGCCCCGACAAGCAGGGCGTTGAAGCGGTTTGAAATATTCTTCCGCATGAACTGGTGCAGGCGTTCTTTGAGCGCCCGGGCAATGCCTGTCTGAACCATCCGCATGCCCCAGAGCAGCAATGCCACCGAACCGATCAGGTTGATAAATATAGACGTTGCCGACATTTCCCCTCACTTTGTTTTACGGCACCTGTGCCGGAATTCTATGGCCGGGCTGATCCCATCATCATGCCGTGGAAAGCAGAACGATCCCGGCAGTCACGATGACGGCGGCGGTCAATCGCGTCCGAGCCGGGCCTTCACCAAACCAGAACAGCCCGATCATGGAAGCGAAAATCACCGATGTCTCGCGCAGGGCTGAAACCATCCCCAGCGGGGCCATGGTCTTGGCAAAGAGAACCAGCCCGTAGGCCAGCCCCGCCAGCACCCCGCCGGTCAGGCCGGTGACGATCTGCTTGCGGTTGTATTGTCGTAAGCGGTCCATCCGCGGGATGATGATCAGGAAGACGACAACCCCCTCGAGAATGAACAGCCAGGCGATATACGAAAACGGGTTTGTCGACGTCCGTACCCCCACCCCGTCGACCAGCGAATAGGTGGCGATCATCATGGCGGTTGCCAGTGCGAAGATCACCGCGAGGGCGGTATTGCCCTTTCGGGGTGAAAACACCGCCAGTGCCAGGATGCCCATTGAGACAAGGGTGAGCCCGAACCAGCCCTGCGGCGACAGGCCTTCATTGAGAAAAATGAGGGCAGACAGGGCCACCAGCATCGGCGTCGCCCCGCGGGCGATCGGATAGGCCAGCGACAGATCACCGAACCGATAGGCTGAAACCAGCAGATAATAATAGCCCCAATGGATGAACACGGATGCGATCAGATAGGGGGCGGCGGCAGGGTCAGGCAGTGGCAGGAAAGGGACTGCCATCAGCGCCGGCAGGGTGTGCCCGGCCATGACCAGCCCGAAAGTGATCGTCCGGTCTGATGCGCCTTTGACAACGGCATTCCACAGGGCATGGATCAATGCAGCGGAAAGCACAAGGGCAAAGACGAATGGCGTCATCAGGTCAGCTCCCCCTCAGCCGCCATTAACTGGGCCAGGGCAGGGAATAGGTCTTGACCGTGGTGAAGAACTTCATGGCTTCCAGCACGCCTTCCTTGACCCCGTTGCCGGAATCCTTGATGCCGCCGAAGGGAGACATTTCGATCCGGTAGCCCGGCTGTTCCCAGATATTCACCGTCCCCACATCCAGCCCCTCGATAAAGCGGGTGGCGCGGATCAGATCATTGGTGCAGACCCCGGATGAAAGCCCGAAGGCGGTGCTGTTCGAGATCGCCATGACCGCATCATCATCATCGGGAACACGGACAATCGGAATAACGGGCCCGAAGGTTTCTTCCATCACCAGTTCACTGTCATGGGGGACGTGATCGACAACAATCGGCGGCAGCAACGCCCCTTGCCGCCCCGGGTGATAGAGGATTTTCGCCCCGGCATTTTCAGCATCAAGCACACGCTGTTCAAACAAGGCTGCGGCATCAGCAGAAATAACGCAGCCGAGCTGGGTTTCCGGGTCCTGCGGATCACCAAAGCGGATCGCCTTCGCCTTTTCCAGAATCAGCGGGATGATGGCATCGGCAATGCTTTCCTGAACAAGGATGCGCTTGATCGCCGTGCAACGCTGGCCTGAATTGCCTGTTGCCCCGGCGACGGCAATCGTTGCCGCTTTATCCAGATCATCCCCCGCCAGATCATTGAGGATAATCAGCGGGTCATTGCCGCCCAGTTCCAGCGCACTGCGCCGATACCCGGCCTTGTCGGCAATCATCTTGCCCACCGGAACACCGCCGGTGAAGGTGATGATATCAATATTCGGGTTGGTGATCATCTCATCGCCGATATCCTGCGGCCAGCCGGTGACAACCTGGAACATCTCCGGCGGCAGCCCCGCCTCATAGAGGATGTCAGCCAGCGTCAGGGCCGTCAGCGGGGTCAGTTCGGTCGGCTTGCAGACCATGCAGTTGTTGGTCGCGATCGACGGGGCGATCTTGTGCGCCACCATGTTGAGCGGATGGTTGAACGGGGTGATCGCTGAAATGGCGCGGACAGGCTCACGCTTGGTGAAAATCTTCCGGCTCTTGCCATGAGGGGTCAGATCACAGGAAAAGATCTGCCCGTCATCAAGGATGGCGAGCTGCCCGGCAAAGGTGAAGACATCATAGGAACGACCGGCCTCATAGAGCGAATGCTGCTTGCAGATGCCCAGTTCGAGTGTCAGCCAGTGGGCGATCTCTTCACGCCGTTCGCGGATAAGTTCGGCAGTACGGTACAGAATCTGCTGGCGTTCGTAACGGCTGAGTTTCGGTTGATACGCGGCGGCGATCTCAAACGCTTTGCGGGCGTGCTCGGCATTACCGGCGGGAACCGTGCCGATCACCTCATCGGTGAAGGGGTAACGGACCTCCACCACTGCATCGGTGGTGACCTTCTCGCCCCCGATACGCATCGCTTCCCTGCGAATGTCTTGAGCCGTCATGATCGTTATCCTTTCTCAGGCAGAGGCCGCCAGGGCGGCATAGTAGAATGCATCGAAATTACGCAATTCCGGGGCGGCGGGCAGGTCAATCTTGCGATTGACGATGAACGGCACAACCTGTTCGGTCAGCCCGCCATGGCTGCGCAGAGGTTCTTTCAGGGCCGCCAGATCATGGCGGTCGGCCGAGGTGCCGATGGTGATATTCTCCTCCGAGACGAGCACGACATCACCGATCCGGTCGGCAGGCAGATCAAACCGTGCACAGGCTTCGGCCTTGTCGATGGCGAGCATGATCCCGTCTGTGGCGGCCAGTTTTGCAATAATGGCGGTGTGGTCGGCATCCTCCGGCAGATAGGCGGTGGCGAATGACCCGAGGGCGCCATGATGGACAACATAAGGGTCGGTGATCGGCAGTATCACTCGTGCTGCGGCCTCGCCCAGCCACTGATCAAGGCTGTCCTGGATGTAGACAACCCGAGGGGCGCCGCTGTCATCATGCTTTGGCTTCATGCCGTGATCAGCGGTCAGCACGACCGCAGCCCCCATGGCATCGAGCTGGCCAAGATAGCCATCGACCATGGCATGGAAATCCTTGGCACCCTGTTCATGGGGGGCGAACTTGTGCTGGATATAATCGGTGGTCGACAGATACATCACATCCGGGGCCCATTCGGCGAGCAGTTTGCAGCCCGCCGCAAAGACGAATTCAGACAACGCGCCGGAATAGACTTCCGGCACATCACGCCCCAGCCAGGTGCTGGCATTGTCGATGCCGTTGGTGGCTTTGGTGGCCTGATCGGCGCGTTCCGAGGAAAAGCAGATCGCCCGGTCTTCATCAAAGCTGAGCCCGGCCCCCAGCAGGGCACGCAGTTTATCTTTGGCGGTGATCACAGCAACCCGAGCCCCGGCGGCGTAATAGCCTGAAAAAATGGTCGGGGCCCGCAGAAACCGGACATCGTTCATCATCACTTCCTCACCGGTATCAGGATCGAAGAGGAAATTGCCGCAGATGCCGTGAACCGCCGGCGGCCTGCCGGTGGCGATCGACATATTGTTGGGGTTGGTGAAGGACGGGATCACCGAATGGGCCAGATGATCAGTGCCTTCGGCACGGATGCGGGCCAGGTTCGGCATCAATCCCTCGGCAATGGCGACATCGAGATATTCCGGCTCGCAGCCATCAAGGCAGATCACCACGGCACAGGTTTTCGGGGCGGCATAGGTGCGGCCGTTAACATCAACAGGGGTGGATTGGGTCATGGGTCATTATCCTTCAGGGCCAGAATTCAAGATGAAGACAGCTGCTTGCGTTCTTCGAGGGCATCGGGGGGTGGTGAAGCATCCTTGACCCCCATGGCAGTGAGGGCCTTGCCGGCAGCATCAACAACGCCTTGCATGATATGCGCATCCATGCGGCCGATACAACCGACACGGAAACTGTCGACCACCGTCAGTTTGCCGGGATAGATAATATAGCCTTCGGCTTTCATCAGGTCGTAGAACTGGTCAAACCGGAAGGCCGGGTCCCGGGGGCAGAAAAAAGTCACGATGATCGGTGAAAGCCAGGCCTCATCAAGCAGGGTTTCAAAGCCGAGCTCCCGCATCCCCGCCACCAGCACATCCCGGTTGCGGGCATAGCGTGCGCCCCGGGCTGCAACACCGCCTTCAGCATCAAAAATCCGCAGTGCCTCGATAAATGCTGCAACAGCATGGGTCGGCGGTGTGAACCGCCACTGCCCGGTCTTTTCCATCGCTGCCCATTGCGCGTGCACATCAAGGCTGAGCGAATGGCTGTTCCCCTTGGCGGCAACCAGCGCATCACGGCGGGCAAAGACAAATCCGAAACCGGGCACGCCCTCAATACATTTATTGGCCGACGAGACCATGGCCTCGAAGGGGATCGTCTTGGGGTCGATGGCAACCGCACCGAAAGCAGACATACTGTCGATCAGCAGTTTCCGGCCAGCATCCCGGGTCGCTGCGGCAATCTCGGCCAGCGGGTTGAGAATCCCGGAACTGGTTTCGCAATGGATCGCCAGCACATGGGTGATGGCAGGGTCCGCCGCCAGAATGGATGCCACTTCATGCCCCCGCGGCGGCAGATAATCGCCTTTGTCGAGCAGGTGGAATTCCCGCCCGAGATAGCCCATCGTTTCGGCGGCCCGCATCCCGTAGGCCCCGTTGGCCAGCACCAGAACCTTGCCGTCGCGCGGGGCGAAACTGCCGAGCATGGCCTCGACTGCATAGGTTCCGGACCCTTGCAGGGGAATGCATTCGTAATCTTTGCTGCCGGGGCCGAGCACCGCCAGAAGACGGGCCCGCAGATCAGCAGTCAGGGCGCGAAAATCACCA
The DNA here is from genome assembly GCA_049889655.1 of Puniceispirillales bacterium (SeqCode). Classification (GTDB taxonomy): domain Bacteria; phylum Pseudomonadota; class Alphaproteobacteria; order Puniceispirillales; family UBA1172; genus UBA1172. The sequence goes on along the minus strand of JBMHCY010000022.1, from coordinate 28,432 downwards.
TCCCAGCTGCCCCAGTCACGGAGCATCGCCTGCTTGACCTCAAACGCCGTGGTCAAGGGTCCCGGGGTGAGCAGGAACGCCTCACCCATGGCCGGGGCCGGGAAAGCATGATCGCCAGGATGATTGGCTGTTTTTTGTTTCATCAGAACACCCCCGCGAAGGCTGATATGCAGGTTAATCTGAAGCAGCATTATATATATGTAAAATCGTAATATTTTATTGTATTATAACTTTAACCTATAGATATAAAGGCGCTTGGAATGCGGTACAGTCAGCTCAGGGCGTTTTATCATGTGGCCCGTCAAGGCGGGTTTTCGCGAGCGGCGGCGTATCTCAACCAGTCGCAGCCGTCTCTGTCTGATCATGTCCGCCAGCTGGAACGCGATCATGATGTGTTGCTGTTCACCCGCCGCAACCGGAAAGTCGTCCTGACCGAGGCAGGGGAAGACTTGTTCAGGCTTGCCCGTCAGTTCTTTGATGCTGAAGAGGTGATCGGCGAATTTCTTGACCAGTCACGCAAGGCCCTTCAGGGCAGGCTGCGGATCATGGCTGATTCATCGGCGCATATCACCACGACACTGCATCGGTTCAGGCAGGCCCATCCCGGTATTCTTGTTGAGCTGAAAACAGGCAATTCCGCCGAGGTGCTCAATGCCCTGCGCCAGTATGAGGCTGATATCGGTATTTTTGGCAGTACGACAGCCTCGCCTGATCTGGATACGCTTGCCCTTGGGGTCTCACCGATCATTGCCCTTGCCGCCCCGGGGTTTTTTGATCAGCACGACGCCAGGCCCGGTCATCAGCGCGCCAAGGCAACAGGGCTGTCTTTTGATGATCTGGTCGATTTGCCGCTGATTTTCAGGGAACGGGGGTCTGAAACCCAGGCGCAGGTCATCGAAGCGGCCAGGCTTGCCGGGGTCAGGCTGACCCCGGCCATGGTGGTGGAAGGCCGTGAAGCCATGCGCGATCTGGTGGCGGAAGGTTTCGGGATCGGCTTTGCGTCGGCAGCTGAAATTGTTGCTGACAGTCGGCTTGACCAGATCAGCATCAATGCCGAGGGGCTTGATATGGCGGAAACAGTGGCGTGCCTGACAGCACGTCGCGACGTTCCCGTGATCAGGGCCATTTTCAATATGCTGGCAGGGACCGACCCCGTGGCTTCTATCGCAGGCGCAAAACAGGCTGCTGGCGCGAAAAGGGGTTGACCTCGGATGACCAGGCATTGTTTGCTCAAACGTATTAATCAGGTATCAGCAATAGGGTGACAATGCAGGCTGATCATTCGAATACGCTTTTTATCGTCTTTGATCAGATGCGCGCTGATGCCATATGCGGGGCGCTTGCTGATACTGCAGACCTGCCCCATTTCCGCAGCCTGATGGATGATGCGGTGACCTTCACCCGTCATTATTCCGTGACCAGCCCCTGCGGCCCGGCCCGGGCCTCGCTGCTGACCGGCCAATACGCCATGAACCACCGGTCGGTGCGAAACGGCACGCCGCTACCCCAGGACAAGCCCAATCTGGCCCTTAGCCTGCGGGAAGCAGGGCTCCAGCCGCTGCTTTACGGGTATACCGACACCTCGCCCGATCCACGCCATTTCGCCCCGGATGATCCGGTGCTGACATCCTATGAGCAGGTCATGACTGGCTTCATGGAAGCGCAGGAAATGCGGTTTGACTGCAACCGTGCCTGGGAAGCCTATCTCGATACTCAAGGCTATGATCTGGGCACCGGCTCGGCTGTCTACAGGCCTGCGGGCGACACACCGGCCTCACCCGCACGCTATGCTGCCGCCCATAGCGACACCGCCTTTCTGACCGACCGGCTGCTGCTTGATCTGCCGTCACGCGGCGATGGATGGTGTGCCCATGTGACCTTCATCAGGCCGCATCCGCCCTTTGTCGCCCCGGCCCCCTATAACAGCCTCTTTGACCCTGCCGCGATGCCGCCTGCCCGGGAAGCGGCCAGCGGCCAGCCGCCGCATCCTTTTGATCCCCCCGCCCGTCAATATAGGGGGGTCAGCGACATGGTTGTCGGGTTTGATGATCTCGTCCACAGCCCTGAAAATACAGCCATGATGAGGGCGATCTATATGGGGCTGGTGGCTGAACTTGACCACCATCTCGGCCGTATCATCGGCTGGCTGAAAGAGACAGGCCGCTATGAAAAAACGACGATCATCCTGACAGCGGATCACGGCGAAATGCTGGGTGATCACGGTCTCTGGGGGAAGATGAGTTATCACGATGCAGCCTTTCATGTGCCGCTGGTGATCAAACTGGCGGATCATCCCCGGGGCCGCGCCGGGGCGGTCGTTGATCTGCCCACCGAATCAATCGACGTCACCCCGACGCTGCTCGACCTGCTGGGCCTTGCCGTGCCTGATACGATGGATGGTGTTCCGCTGACACCGCTGATCCGGGGCGAAACACCGGCGCAATGGCGTCAGGTCACCATGTCGGAAATTGATTTCGGTGATCCTGTCACCCCGACACTCTGGCAGCGACAGTTGGGGCTTCCCGCCCGGCAGTGCCATTTGGCGGTTCTCCGTGCCGGTGATCAGCGGCTGGTGCATTTCGGCGGCGGGTTGCCGCAGCTGATGCTCGATGCCGGATCAGGGGAAAGGCCTGTTAATGCTGAAGAAAACAGCGCTTTTGCCGAGGCGAGCCAGGCGCTCACCGCCGCCCTGTTGAGCCATCGGATGGAAAAGGCTGAAGGCCGCTTTGCCCGCACCATGATCACCGAAAACGGTGTTGTCCGCGGCGATCACTGAGGCAGTGCAAAATCACGTTCCTGCAGTCTTTCTGCAACAAAATCGTAAACAAATCCTTCCAATATCTTAAACGTCAGTAACCCGGATAACCTCGGGGTGATGGATAAAATTTTAGAGAATAAGTTTTTTCTAATCTTTATTTCCTGAAAACCTGAGTTACTATATCCGAAGAAAGTTTGATGTTCGAAACGTATAAACCTCCTCCAGAATTTCATCGTCTGGAAAGCAGTTTGGATCGTTCATCAGGCTGATAAGGTTGACTGACCGATATTCGGATTGGAAGCCATGAGGAGGAAAACATGAAGAAATCATTACTCACCGCATTGGCGCTGCTGGCCCTGCCTGCAAGTGCTTATGCAAACTGCCCGCCCGTGACTGTGGCGGATATGAAGGGTGTCGCCGCCGGTGCGTACCCTCAGCAGTATGAAAAGGCTGAATTTGAAGCCGCTGCCGGATGCTCGATGAGCTTTTCGGCCAACCCTGACATCGCGGCCCTGAATGCCAAGATCAAGGGTAACCCTGATCTGCCGCCGCTCGCCGAGCGCATTCCGGCAGAACCGCTTGTCGTGGTTCCCTATGACACCGTCGGTAAATACGGGGGCACGCTTGATGTTCTCTCGAACGCGACCGAAGCCGGGACTTCCGACTTCCTTTCTGTCCGTCATGTGAACTTTGTCCGCTTCTCGGATGATCTTCAGACGATTGTCCCGAACGTGGCCAAGGGCTGGGCGTGGAATGACGATTTCACCCAGCTGACCTTCTTTCTCCGCAAAGGCCACAAGTGGTCTGACGGGGCGCCCTTCACCAGTGCTGACGTGAAGTTCTATCACGACAACCTGATGATGGACACGAACATCTTTGAAACCCCGAAGGATTACATCACCGTCGGTGGCGAAAAGATGACTGTCGACACCCCGGATGCAACCACGGTTGTCTTCAACCTGCCTGCCCCGAAGCCGGGCCTGCTGGCACACTTTGCGACATCCTATGCCCAGGGTTTCCAGCCCAAGCATTTCCTTGGTCAATTCCACCCCGCGATCAACCCCGATGCTGATTCCTATGCTCAGTCTCTCGGTTTTGAGAACGGCTATGATGCGATCAAGGCCTATTATGGTAATTCGGACTGGACGGATACCCCGTCGCCGCTGCTGAGCCGCCCGGAAATCGCCGGTAACCTGCCGCAGCCAGTCGTCCCGACGCTGGAAAGCCATATCTACACTGCTGACACCACCGAAGGCCGTCATCTGGTTGCCAACCCGTATTTCCACCAGGTTGATCCCACCGGCCAGCAGCTCCCCTATATTTCGGAGCAGGATGAAGTCTACAAGAACGACAACGAAGTCCGTCTTCTGTCGATCATCAACGGTGATGTTGACTACAAGGCCCAGTCGCTGCAGCTCGCATCGGCCCCGGCCCTCTTGGATGGTCAGGAACAGGGCAACTACACCGTTGACCTGCGTCCGGAAATCACCCTCGGTGTTTTCTCCTTCAACGTCACCCACGAAGATGAAGCCAAGCGTGCTGTCTTTGGTGATGTCCGTTTCCGTGAAGCCATGTCCATTGCGATCAACCGTAATGAACTGAACGAAGTCGGCTTCTTCGGTCAGGGCACACCGCAGCAGTATATCGGTTTCTCCCCGAAGCCGGCATTTGTCTCTGACAAGTGGCTGTCCCATGCCACCGAATTCGATACATCCCGGGCCAACAGCCTGCTCGATGAAATTGGCATGAAGGATACCGACGGTGATGGTTTCCGCGAACTGCCGAACGGCGACAAGCTGGTGCTGAACATGAGCTTCTCCACCCAGGGGATCGCCGGTCAGACTGTTGAACTCGTTGCCCAGTACTGGGCCGATGTCGGCATTCAGTCGGTTGTCAAGGAAGTCACCCCGGATGAATTCCGCTCTGCACAGTCCGCCAACAAGCTGGACATCACCATGTGGCGGAAGAGCCAGCCGCTGGCCATCGTTCTCGGCAACAACGAGCTGTGGGTACCGCCGTTCGAAAACTACTTCGGCGTCCGTACCGGTATGCTCTGGGCCGAATGGGTTGACAGCAACGGTGCCAACGGTGTCGAGCCGCCGGCCTATGTCAAGGACCTGATCGCCGACATCAACGCGTTCCAGTCCGCTGACCAGTCCAGCGCCGAGTTCAAGACCCTCGGTGAGCGTCTCGTGAAGAACATGGTTGAAAACCTGCTGTTCATCGGTACGGTCAATGCACCGGCCCCGATGATCCATCACAACAACCTGAACAACTTCACCTCGTTCAAGACTCACTCCTATGAGTACTACCGGACCTATCCGTACCGGGCGTCTCAGTGGTGGCTGAACGAATAGAGGCCGTTCCGGTTTCTCTTTTCCAATATTCCATGGGCGGCGTCCTGTCGCCCATGGTCCTTTCATAAAGAGCTGACAAAGCGCTTTTATGCAAACACTGTGAAGAACAAGAACAGGGCAGGCCATGCTTCAATTTGGCAAATTCATCGCAACCCGTGCCGCCCTTGCGGCACTGACGCTGGTGATCATTTCCCTTGTTGTGTTTACACTGATGGAACTCGTCCCGGGGGATTGTGCTGAACGGTATCTGGCGTTCAAGAACACCCAGGGGTCGGGGATTTCTGTTGAAGATATTGAAAACGAACGCCGCCGCCTCGGGCTTGACCAGCCCTTTGCCCAGCGATGGGGGATGTGGATTGTCAACGCATTCCAAGGTGAGTTCGGCGAAAGTTGCATTCTGCGGGTCGATATCGCCCAGTTGCTTGGCACCAAGTTCTGGCTGTCGCTGGGGATCTGCCTGTCATCGCTGGTGCTGGCCTATCTGATTGCCATCCCCGTTGGCATCATCTCTGCTGCAACCAACAATCCGTTTCTCAACAACGGCCTGAAACTGGTCAGCTATCTCGGTCTGGCGATGCCGAACTTCCTGCTGGCGCTGATGATCATGCTGTTCTCGACCATCTATTTCGGCGACACCCTGACCGGGCTGTTTTCCAAGGAATACCGTGATGCTGCCTGGAGCTGGGATAAATTTATCGATCTGCTCAAGCACGCCTGGCTGCCGATTTTCATTCTCGGCTGGTCGGCCACCGCCTTTGCCCTGCAGACTGTGCGGGCACTGATGTCCGATGAGATCGGCAAACTCTATGTGACGGCCGCGGCTGCCCGCGGTGTCTATGGCCGACGGCTGCTCTGGCGATATCCGGCGCGGCACGCGCTTGGCCCGATCGTCAACAGTCTCGGCTTTGATCTCAACCGGGTGTTCAACGAGTTGCCCATTGTCGCGCTGATCCTGACCCTGACCGATGCCGGGGCGCTGCTGATCGAGGCCCTGGCCCGGTCCAATGACCAGCAGCTGGCCGGGGCGATCATCTTCCTGTTGACCGGCTCGATCGTTGCACTGAACTTTTTCACCGACATTCTGTTGTCGGTTCTCGACCCCCGTATCCGCAAGAGCATCCTGAACTAGCCATGACTGATCAGAACCTCCAAAACACTGCCGCAGAAACCTTGCAGGACAAGAAGGCGAGGGAAGCCTATTTCACCGCCTCGCAACGTCAGCTGGTCTGGGCGCGGTTCAAGAAACAGCGGGCTGCCATGGTCGCCGCGACGGTGCTTGTCGTGCTGATCGTTGCCGGGATTTTCGCGCCGTTCCTTTCGCCTTACGATCCGACCATTGCCGGGCGCAACAAGGATTACCTGAACGGTGCCCCGAATGTACCGATGTTCTGTGACAAGAACGGCTGCTCATTCCGGCCCTTCCTGCACACCATCGAGAGAGAGCGGTCGCTGAAGACCAATTTCCGCTGGGTTGAGACAATCAACGAGGATAAACGCCGTTATATCCAGTTCTTTGTCGAGGGTTCCGATTACACCCTTTTGGGTTTCATCCCGGGCGATATCCATCTGTTTGGTATCGATGATGGCTATATCCATCTCTTCGGGACCGATGCCAGCGGCAAGGATATTTTTTCGCGGACACTGCACGCGATCTGGACGTCACTGCAGGTGGGAACGATCGGCGTCTTTATTGCCTTCGTGCTGGCCCTCGTGATCGGGGGCATATCGGGGTATTACGGCGGCTGGATTGATTCTGTCCTGCAGATGGTGACTGATGCTGTTCGAACCGTGCCCGCGATCCCGCTGTTCATGGCCATTGCCGCATTCATCCCGCAGGAATGGACAGCGGAGATGCGATTCTTCTTCATCTCGCTGATCCTCGGGCTGATCGGCTGGCCGACGCTGGCCCGCCGTGTCCGGACCCATCTGCTGACCGAGCGCAATCAGGAATACGTGCTGGCCGCCCAGCTTTGCGGGGCATCGTCATCGCATATCATCCGGCGGCACCTGCTGCCGTCCTTCACCAGTTATATCATCGTCGATCTGGTGATCTCCTTTCCCTATATGGTGCTTTCGGAAACGGCGCTCAGTTTCATCGGGCTCGGGCTGAAAGACCCGGTGAATTCCCTCGGTGTGATGCTGCAGAATGTCACCAGTGCCGATGTCCTGCTGAACTACCAGTGGTATTTCATCCCGGTCATTTTCTTCATCACCCTGGTGATGGCCTTCGTCTTTGTCGGTGATGGTCTGCGCGATGCGGCAGATCCTTATTCGGACACCAGCAAATAGGGGGCTTGCATGGATACGCTGATTGACGTCAAGAACCTGACTTTGAAATTCCGCACCGATGAAGGGCTGATCACCGCGGTGGAAAATGTCAGCTTTTCGCTCAACCGAGGCGAGGTGATGGGGCTGGTGGGTGAAAGCGGCTCCGGCAAATCAGTGACGGCAAAGGCGTTGATGCATCTCAACGCCTCGAACGCTGTTTATGATCCTGAAAGCCAGATCACGCTGCATACCGATAACGGGCCTGTTGATGTGCTGTCGCTGACTCGCCCGGCTGATCTGAAAGTGGTGCGGGGCGGTGCGATTTCGATGATTTTCCAGGAACCGATGGCCAGTTTTGCCCCGTCCATCAGCATCGGCAAGCAGATGGTCGAGCAGCTCCAGCTCCACGGTGATCTGACAAAGGATCAGGCGCGGGAAATTTCGGTGGAAATGCTCGATCGTGTCGGTATTTCCGATCCGTCACGGCGGTTTGACCAATATGCGTTCGAACTTTCCGGCGGGATGCGCCAGCGGGCGATGATTGCCATGGCACTGTCGACAAAACCGAAACTGCTGATCGCTGATGAACCCACCACGGCACTGGATGTGACCATTCAGGCGCAGGTGCTCGATCTGATGAAGGACCTGGTGGCCGAATTCAACATGGGGATCATCTTCATTACCCATGATCTTGGGGTTGTCGCCCAAACAGCAGACAAGGTCAGTGTGATGTATCTCGGCCGGATCATTGAGGAAGGCCCGGTGCGCGGCGTGATCAATACCCCGAAACATCCCTATACGCGCGGGCTGCTTGCGGCGCTGCCGCGACTTGATGATCTCGATGCGCCGCTGACGCCGGTCCCGGGGGATATTCCGTCACCGCTGGAACGCCCTCAGGGCTGTGTATTCAACACCCGCTGCGGTGATGTGATCGGTGACCGCTGCATGGCGAGCGTGCCGCTGCAGGAATGGGTCGAACCTGATCATCGCGTCGCCTGCCATCTGTTTGACGGGGAGGGCCGGTGATGGCTGAAAAGAATCTGATTACCGCCTCGGGGCTTTCGGTCACCTACAAACTTGGCAAGGGGCTGTTCGGCCAGTCAAAACTGAAGGCGGTCAACGACGTCTCGCTGCATATCGAACGCGGGTCGTTCTTCGGCCTGGTGGGGGAATCCGGTTCCGGCAAGACAACCCTTGGCCGGGCCCTGCTCAACGCCGTGCCAATCAGTGATGGCTCCGCCCGCTATGATGATGGCGAGGCATCTTATGATCTGACAGCTCTCGACAAGACACAACTGGCGGATTACCGCCGCCGGGCCCAGCTGATCTTTCAGGATCCGTACGCGGCCCTGTCGCCGCGCATGACAGTGCGTGATATTATCGCCGAGCCGCTGGAGGTCATGCAAATTGCCTCAAGCCGCGAGGAGATCGATGAACGCGTGCGTGAGATTGCCAGCCGCTGCAGGCTCAACCTGGAACATCTGCGACGCTTCCCCCATGCCTTTTCCGGCGGCCAGCGGCAACGGATATCGATCGCCCGGGCACTGGTCTCACGGCCGCGTTTTGTGGTGGCAGATGAAAGCGTCGCCGCCCTTGATGTCTCGATCCAGGCCGATGTGCTCAACCTGCTCAAGCAGTTGCAGCAGGAACTGGGGCTGACCTTTATGTTCATCAGCCATGATCTGAGCGTCGTTGCCCATACCTGTGATCATGTCGCCGTCATGTATCTCGGCCGTCTGGTGGAAACCGCCCCGACCAAGCAGTTGTTCACGGCCCCGAAACACCCCTATACGAAAGCACTGTTTTCTGCGATCCCGTCGCTCAATCCTGATGACCGGGGCAAGGCACAGAAACTCGAAGGTGAAATTCCGTCACCGACAAACCAGCCTTCCGGCTGCAAGTTTCACACCCGCTGCCCCCACGCGATCGATCGCTGCCGGCAGGAAGAACCGGTGCTTGAGGGTGCTGACGGCGAACACGAAGTCGCCTGCCATCGCTGGAAGGAACTGTTTGCCTGAGCTTTGCCAGTATCGGGCTGGGCTCAGATGCAGGCCTCAAACAACTGACGCAGGTTTTCGGCGTTAAGGGGAACAGGGTTGCCGCCGCAGGACGGGTCTTCAAGCGCCATCGCCACCAGATCATCCATCCGGTCGGCAGAAACGCCCATCTCGCCCAGGCTGCGGGGAATCTCAAAGCGATCATTGAACGCCTGAACGAAGGAACAGAAACCCTCAAACCCGCCATCGATGCCCAGATAGCCCGCGGCGGTATCAAACCTCTCGCGGATCACATCGGCATTGAAGGCCAGCACCGCCGGCATACAGACAGCGTTGGTTGTTCCGTGATGGGTGTTGAAGACAGCCCCCACCGGGTGGCTCATGGCGTGGATCGCCCCCAGCCCTTTCTGGAATGCGGTTGCTCCCATCGAAGCGGCGCTCATCATGTTGGCGCGGGCTTCGAGATCATCGGGCGTCTCATAGGCACGCGGCAGGTTGTCGATCACAAGGCGCATCCCTTCAAGGGCGATCCCCTGTGACATCGGGTGGTAATGGGGGCTGCTGAACGCCTCGACACAATGGGCAAAGGCGTCGAGCCCGGTTCCGGCGGTGATGAATTTCGGCATCCCCACGGTCAGTGCCGGGTCGGCGATCACCACCCGCGGCAGTACCTTCGGATGGAAGATGATCTTTTTGACATGGGTTTCGGCATTGGTGATAACGCTGGCCCGTCCAACCTCGGAGCCGGTTCCGGCGGTGGTGGGGACAGCCACAATCGGGGCGATCGCATCAGCATCGGCCCGCGTCCACCAGTCACCGATATCTTCGAAATCCCAGACAGGCCGGGTCTGGCCGGCCATGAACGCCACCATCTTGCCCAGGTCAAGCCCGGAGCCGCCGCCAAAGGCAATGACACCATCATGGCCGCCATCGATAAAGGCTTTCACCCCGGCGGTCAGATTGATGTCGTTAGGGTTCGGGTCAACCTCGGCAAACAGCGCCCTGCCGAGACCGGCCTTTTCCATGATCGACAGTGTCTCTGTCGTGATGTCGAGGCCAGCAAGACCACGATCGGTCACCAGCAGCGGGTTGGCGATCCCGGCTTCGGCACAGGCTTCGGGCAGTTCGCTGATCCGGCCGGCACCGAACCGTATTGCCGTGGGATAGGACCAGTTGGCGTGCATTGTCATGATGTCCTCTTTTTGAAATGAAATGATTTCGGGTGGGTGAGGTTGTGGTAGCCGATGACGGAAAGACCACCGCCCCGGCCGGTATCCTTGACCCCTGTCCAGCACAGGCCCGGGTCCAGATAATCGGCTCGGTTGAGAAACACTGTGCCTGTCTCGACCGCCTGGCCAACTTTTTCTGCCCGGTCGAGATCAGCTGTCCAGAGGCTTGCCGTCAAGCCGTAATGGCTGTCATTCATCAGCCGGATGGCTTCATCATCGGAGCCGACCTTCATGATCCCGGCAACAGGGCCGAAACTTTCTTCGCGCATGATCTCCATATCGTGGGTCACGTCAGTCAGCAATTGCGGTGTCAGATAGGCCCCGCCGTCATCGGCATCCATGGTCGCGATATGGGTTCGTGCCCCGGCTGCCACAGCCGCATCGATCTGATCACGGACGGTAGCGGCAAAGCGCCGATGCGCCATCGGCCCGAGGCTGGTTTCCGCCTCAAGGGGATTGCCCAGCCGGTAGGCTGAAACGGTCTCCACCGCCTTTTCGACGAAGTCGTCATAGAGACTGTCATGGACATAGATGCGTTCAATGCCGCAACAGCATTGGCCGGAATTGTACATGGCCGCATCGACCAGCGTTGCCACGGCGGCATCGAGATCAGCATCATCCATGACATAGCCCGGGTCCTTGCCGCCAAGTTCGGTACCGACACCGGTGAAGGTGCCAGCCGCAGCACGTTCCATCTCGCGGCCACCGGCAACGGAACCGGTGAAATTGATGAAATCAAAAGCCCCGTCTGCGATCAGTGCCGCTGTTGTTTCATGGTCCAGAAACAGATTGATGAAGACATCCTCCGGCACCCCGGCTTCGTGGAAGGCATGGGCCAGCCGCTCGCCTGCCAGCAAGGTCTGGGTTGCGTGCTTGAGGATGACGGCATTACCCGCAATCAGTGCCGGGGCAATAGTGTTGATCGCTGTCAGATAGGGATAGTTCCAGGGGGCGACAACAAACACAACCCCATGGGGCAGACGGCGGATATAACGGCGGAAACTGTCATCATCACCGACAGCGATATCCGCCAGGCTTTCCCCGGCGATAGCGGCCATGTGGCGGGTGCGTTCCTCAACACCGCCAAACTCACCGCCATAACGGACAGGTCGGCCCATCATCCAGGCCAATTCCGGGACTGTGTCATCATTCATCCGGCCGAGGGTTTCCATCCCGGCAATGACAAGGCTGATCCGGTCTTCGAGGGGGCGGGCCGCCCAGGAAGCCTGCGCCTTGCGGGCTTTTTCCACCGCTATTGAGGCAGTCTTGCGGTCATGAGTCTGGCGTTCGGCAAAAACCGAGCCGTCAACAGGTGACAGGCATTGAAGCAGGGTCATCGGGGGTGTCCTTTCCAGGCTGATCAGGCGCGTTCAAAACCGCGGGCAATTTCGTAATCGGTCACGACACGGTCGAATTCCTCGATTTCCCACTCCGCCGCTCTGGCATAGTGGTCGACGACATCATCACCGAACTGCTGGCGCAGCATCCTCGACCGGACCAATGCCGATCGGGCATCACGCAGGGTTGTCGGCAGCATCCCGGACCGACCCTTGTAGACATCACCGCGGGTGGCGGCCTGCAGGGTCAGGCCTTCCTCGATCCCTGTCAGCCCTGCCGCAATCTGGCTGGCCATGGCCAGATAGGGGTTGAGATCAGCCCCGCCGATACGGTTTTCGATCCGCACACCCTTTGTGCCGTCACCACAGACACGGAAGCCTGCGGTGCGGTTGTCGACTGACCAGATGATCCGTGTCGGGGCAAACGTGCCCTTGGCAAAACGCTTGTAGGAATTGATATAGGGTGCCAGGAACACCGTGCAGTCACGGCTGTATTTGAGCAACCCGGCCAGATACTGTTTCATCATCGCTGACATCCCGAGACCATCGGGGTCATCAGGGTCATGGAAGGCGGGCTTGCCCCCCTGCCAGAGCGACTGATGAATATGCGCCGATGAGCCGACACGGTCATGATGCCATTTCGGCAGGAACGATACAGCATGGCCCTGCTGCCAGCCGATTTCCTTGGCGGCGTGTTTGGCGATCGTGTGGTAATCTGCGGTCAGCATCGCATCAGCATATTTGATATTGAGCTCTTCCTGTCCCGCTTCGGCTTCACCCTTGGAATTTTCAACAGGGATGCCGGCCGCGTGGAGATGGTTGCGCAGCGGCCGCATCAGGTGTTCTTCCTTGGTGGTCTGCAGGATATGGTAATCCTCGTTATAGCCGCTGATCGGTTCGAGGTCCCTGAAGCCGGCATGGCGGATTTCATCATAACTTTTGGCAAAGATGAAAAACTCGAGTTCGGTGGCCATCATGACATCAAAGCCCATGGCGGCCGCCCGCGCGACCTGCTTTTTCAGGATCGCTCGCGGTGAATGGGGGACTTCCTGATGAGTGTGATGATCAAGAACATCGCAAAGCACCAGCACGGTTCCCTCAAGCCACGGCATCGGCCTGATCGTGTTCAGGTCAGGCTTCATGATATAATCCCCATATCCCTGTTCCCACGAGGTGGCGCGGTAGCCGTCAGGGGTGGCCATTTCAAGATCGGTCGCCAGCAGATAATTACAGCAATGGGTTTCTTCCCAGGCGGATTCGACAAAATGGGCAGCGTGAAAACGCTTTCCGGCCAGACGCCCCTGCATATCAACGATACAGGCAAGGACGGTATCAATCTCGCCTCTTCTGGTTTTCGCTTTGAGATCATCAAAGGTCATCTGCGTGGTCATTGCGAGCCTCCAAAACGTTATTATGTTTTGATTATAAGCACTATGTTGCAATGAGATAAACAGCCTTGCTTAAAAAGTGAGATGCTTTCTGGGATAACCGTATTGACCAGGATGGGATTACAGGTGACGATGCATATTATTATGACAATAAGGGGGTTGAGATCATGCATCCACCATTGACCACCACCGTCATCGGATCATTCCCGAAACCGGATTATCTGCCCATCGAAGACTGGTTTGATGCTGCCCGCAACCTCGGCGGCATGAACACCGCGCTGGTGACCGAACGGTTCACCGCCTATGAACAAAACCGCAGTGACGATGATGAGGCCCTGTTTGTCCGGGCGGCGGAAGAGATCATCGCCCTGCAACGGCGTGCCGGGGTGACGATCCCCACCGATGGTGAAGTCCGCCGTGAAAACTATATCCACTACCACTGCCGTCATCTTGAAGGGTTCGATTTCAATCGCCTTGAACACAGGGTCCTGCGCGACGGGGCCTATGAGACCAATCTGCCTGCCATTCGTGGTGAAGTCCGCCACCCGGGCAAGGGCTATGCCGCCCATGATTACCGCGCCAGCCAGAATGTCTCGCCACAGCCGGTGAAGTTCACCCTGCCCGGGCCGCTGACGATCATGGATACGACGGCGGATTGTTTCTATGATGATCGGCCGCGGCTCAACCAGGCGCTGGCTGAGACGGTGAACCGCGAAATCCTCGCCCTTGTCGAGGCGGGATGCACCTATATCCAGGTCGATGAGCCGCTGTTTGCCCGGCAGGTCGAAGATGCGCTGGATTTTGGTATCGAAGGGCTTGAGCGGTGCTTTCACGGTGTCCCGAAAGACGTCACCCGGATTGTCCATATGTGCTGCGGCTATCCCGATCACCTCGATGACGAGGAATACAAGAAAGCTGACCCGGACAGTTATCACCGGCTGGCACGCGATGTTGACAGCATGGCGATCGATCAGGTGTCCATCGAGGATGCCCATTGCTGCAACGATCTGCGGCTGCTCGAGTTGTTTGAACAGACAGCCGTGATCTTCGGCACGGTCGCCGTGGCCCGCAGCCGTATCGAAACCGTGGATGAAGTTGAGGCCCGGATCAGGGCTGCACTCGCGCATATCGACAGGGACCGTCTGGTGATCGCGCCGGATTGCGGGCTCGGGATGCTGCCACCGGATATTGCCGAGAAAAAACTCAAGGTCATGTGCGAGGCGGCATCACGGGTCTGATGCCGGAAGGGCTCAGGTGAGGCGGTTCAGCAGCTCCAGCAACTGCTTTTTTTCGTCATCATCAAGCGGGCTGAGTGTTGCCGCCGATGCATCGAGGGCCCGGCTGATCAGGCTGTCAAAGAGAGCACGCCCGGCCGGGGTTGGTTTGAGGATCAGCCGCCGCCTGTCTGTCGCCAGCGGTTCCGCCGACACGAGCCCCCGGGCCCGCAGCCGGTCGACAACCCCCTTGATGGTGGCGGCATCCATGGCGATGCTGCGGCCGAGTTCGTTCTGGGAGGCCTCGCCGAGAGCGCAGAGTTTCGCCAGAACAGAAAATTGCGGCCGGGTGATCTCTTCAATGCGATCGGTGAACAGGCTGATATGCCGCTGCATGGCGAGGCGCAGGATGAAACCGATCTGGTCTTCGAGCCTGTATCCGGTCATCGCCTTAATCAACAAACGCCCGTTCGACCACAAACTGGCCGGGGGCGGCGTTTGACCCTTCGCTGAAACCGGCGGCCTCGACCAGGGCTTTCAGGTCTTTCAGCATGGCCATGGACCCGCAGATCATCACCCGGTCGATGGCGGGATCAAGCGGCGGCACGCCGAGGCTTTCAAAAAGCAGGCCAGACTCGATGAGCGCGGTGATGCGGCCCTTAACGGGTGTTTCATCGCGGGTGGTGCTGGTCACCAGATGCAGGCGGTCAGCGGCCAATTCCCCCACCAGCGGGTCGGCTTTGGTGGCGGTGACGGTATCCTGCGAATAGGTCAGTTCAGCCGCCGTCCGGCAGGTATGGGTGGCGATCACCGTATCAAATTTCTCATAGGCTTCGGGGTCGCGGACAAGCGATGCAAACGGCGCAAAACCGGTACCTGAGGAAAACATCCACAGGCGCTTGCCGGGCAGGAGGGCATCGAGGACCAGGGTTCCGGTGGGCTTTTTCCTGAACCAGACTGTATCGCCGGGCTGGATTTTCTGGAGCTCTTCGGTGAGCGGCCCGTCAGGCACCTTGATCGAATAAAACTCGAGGGTTTCATCCCAGGACGGGCTGGCAATCGAATAGGCACGCCAGACGGGTTTATCCCCAGGCAGGCCGATCATGACAAACTCGCCGGAACGGAAACGGAAACTTGCCGGCCGTGTCAGCCTGAACCTGAACAGCCGGTCGGTGTAGTGTTCGACCTCTGTGACCGTTTCGGCAAAGGCATTGTCAGGTACGGCCGGAAGACCCGCCGCCATCAATGAGGGAGATGAAGACTGCATACTTTAATTCCTCGGCCCCGTTGCCGGGGTCCCTGTGCCCGCAACAGGCGGGCGTGAATGATGTCAGCGTAGCTTTATTTAAGGTCAAGCCGGGCCAATGTCCAGCCCTGCCAGTATCATTGTGGTGATGACGATCAGGCCGACAACTGGCAACGGCGACAGCCAGCCGCGCCAGAGCAGGGCGAATCCCCCCAGCGCCAACGCCGCATCAACCGGGGTGGTGATCGCCGACATCATGATCGGGTTGATGAGCACGGCGGCAAGCAACCCCACCACCGCAGCGTTGACCCCGTCGAGGCATTGCCGCACCCGTGTGAAGCTGCGGAGCCTGTCCCACCAGGGCAAAACCCCGAGCAGCAGCAGGAACGAGCCCAAAAAGATCATCACCAGTGCCACCACGGCCCCGGTGATGCCGTAAGGGCCGATCCCTGTCGCCTGGCCGAGAAACGCGGCGATGGTGAAGAGCGGGCCGGGAATGGCCTGCGCTGCCCCGTATCCGGCGAGGAAGGATTCCGCCGAAATCAGCCCGGGGTCCACCATCTCGACTTCAAGCAGAGGCAGAACAACATGGCCGCCACCAAAGACAAGCATCCCGGAACGGTAGAATCCATCAGCCAGATCCAGCAGCGGTGACGGGGCGATCCGGCCCAGCACGGGCAACAGCACCAGCAGGCCAAGGGCGATGCTGATAAAGACAAACGCCCTGCCGCCCCTGGCTTCGGTCTTGGCCGGTGGTTGCCCCGCGGATGACGGTGCCAGCATCAGCCCGGCGATGCCGCCCCCGGCAATGACGACGAGGGTCATCAGCGGCTGCCCCGACAGCAACACCGCCGCCCCTGCGGCAAGGGCTATTCCCCGCCGGGGCCAGTCCGGGGCCAGCCCCCTGCCCATCATCACCACCGCATGGCCGACAACGCTGACTGCCACCAGTTTAAGCCCGGCGAGCAGTGATACCGGTGTCGCATCCCCGGCAGCATCAAGGCCGATCCCGAAGGCCAGCATGATCAGCGCGGAAGGCAGGGTGAAGCCCAGAAAGGCTGCCAGCCCACCCAGATAACCGCCTTTGATCAGCCCGATGCCGAAACCGACCTGAGATGATGAAGGCCCGGGCAGAAACTGGCAAAGCGCGACAAGGTCAGCATAGGCCTGCTCATCAAGCCATTTCTTGCGCGCCACAAGCAGCGTCCTGAAATAGCCGATATGAGCCACCGGGCCTCCGAAGGAGGTACAGCCGAGATAAAGAAAGGTCAGGAAAATCGCATTGCGTGTCGGCCTGGCCTGCTGATCAGAGCCGGATGGCAATGTTTTTTGTCTGGACATAGTTCATCAGGGCCTCACGCCCCTTTTCCCTGCCGTAACCGGATTTACCGTAACCGCCAAACGGCGTTTCGACACCGCCGGCATACCATTCATTGATAAAAATCTGACCGGCTTCGATCCGCCGTGCCGCCTGGGTGGCGCGATCGATATCGCGGGTGAAAATGCCGCCGACAAGGCCGTAATCGGTGCTGTTGGCAACGGCGATGGCCTCATCATCATCACGGATCGACAGCACTGAAAGAACCGGGCCAAAGACTTCATCCCGGGCAATCGCCATATCAGGGGTGACCTTGCTGAAAATTGTTGGCTCAAGGAAACTGCCCTCACGGTTGAGCCGGTGGCCGCCTGCGGCCGCCACTGCCCCGGCATCCATCGCCTCGCGGCACATGGCCTCGGCCCGGTCACGCTGACCGTCGGAGATCATCGCCCCCATATTGGCGCCGAATTCGGTCCGCTCGATCCCCGGGCCGACCGAAAGCGACTGGGCGAGCCCGGCGGCCCGTTCGACCACTTCATCATGGATGTCTTCATGGACAAGCACCCGTGACATGGCCGAGCACACCTGCCCGGCATTGAAGAAAATCCCCCAGCGGATGCTGTCCATGACCGCATCAAGATCAGCATCGGGGAGCACGATCGCCGCCGATTTGCCGCCGAGTTCAAGCACGCAGGGCACCACATTCTGGGCTGCGGCCGTGGCGACGCTGATCCCTGTTTTGACAGAGCCGGTGAAGACCAGCTGGTTGATCCCGGGATGGCCGGCCAGGGCTGCCCCGGCCTCATGCCCGTAACCGCAGAGAATGTTTACCGCCCCGTCCGGAAAGCCTGCCGCAGCAGCGGCATCGGCAAAATAGACCGATGACAGCGGGTCGAGTTCCGGTGTCTTGAGCACGCAGGCATTGCCGGTGGCCAGTGCCGCCGCCATGCCCCGGGCGATCATCTCGAGCGGATAGTTCCAGGGGATGATCTGGGCGGAAACCCCCACCGGTTCGTAAATCGTGAAATCGAGGTAACCGGCCCCCAGCGGGATCGACCGGCCTTCCATGGTCTCGGCCTGGTTGCCGTAATATTCGAAATAGCGGGCGGCACCTTCAACCTCGATCATCGCTTCCCAGTAGGGCTTGCCGGCCTCAAGCGTCAGGACGGTGGCAATGTCTTCCTTGTGGGCAAGCAGGTAATCACCGATGGCCCGCACCATCCGCCCCAGTTCGACGGGACGCATTGAGGGCAGCACCCGGCTTTCATGGCAGGCCCGGGCGGCGGCCACCGCTTTATCGATATCACCGGCCCCGGCAAGGGCGATCTCGGCCACCGGGCTGCCATCGGCAGGGTTGGTGACCGTCAGCCGGCCGCTTTCACCATCAACAAAACGGCCATTGATGTAATTCTGCCAATAGGATTTGATCGCCATTCCGGTCTCCCGCACCGCTGAGATATTTTCCCTTAACGGGTATCACAGCCCGGCATGATGGCCAAGCGATTAACCGGTGATGATGGCGTGATTTCAGGCGGTTTTTTCAATATCCAGGACGAGATGAATGTAATCCATGGCATGGCCCTCGGGGTCGGCCGCAACCTCATCCTCATAGGCCTGATAGAATCGGTCGACAAGTGCTGCCGCTTCACCAGGGTCACGCTGGTCGAGGGCGGTTGAAAACACCGTTTCCGACCAGCTCCGCAGGGTTGGCACATAGGATTTGGCAAATTCTGCCGCTGACATCGACCCGCCTTTTTCTTCATACGCTGCCCGATAGGGGCAGGGGGTCAGCATCGAAGAGGCATGGCGCACCCGCAGCCCGGCTTTTGCCACCGGGCTTTGCGGGTCGTTGAACGGGGCGAGGAATTCCTCCATCGTCCGGTAATGCTGGGAAAAGGTGGCGCGGCGATATTCCTCGGCGGTGATCGCGCCGTCGTCACGCAGGCGGCGCCAGTGTTTTTCAAAGGTGTTGAACATATGCACGCCGCCGGTATTGCCGAGAAAGCGTCCCGCATCATCAATGCCGAAATTATAGCAGATGAAGCGGCCACCGGGGATCAGCTCGGATGCCCGCCCCATCAGGATGGATTCCCAGTCTTTGGCGGCCTGTGCCCGGAACGCCGCCTGTTCGGTTTCATTGGCCCCGACCATGTGCACATGGTCTTCGATCTCGCAGGGCTTGGCGGAAACATAGTGCATCGCCGTTGCCGAAAAGCCGAGATTGAGGCTGTTATCCGCCATCAGCTGGCGGTGAAAACCGGTGCCGCAGCCATGCACGTAAACGCCATCGAGATTGACCTGATAGGCGAGGTCCTTGTTGCCGGTGAACCCCTGCATCATGCGGAACAGGGTTGAGAAATCATTCGAGGCCAGATCGGTGTAGATCATCTCGACCTGGCGGTCATCGCCGTTATTGCGCATCGCTGTCAGCAGGCTGGCCCACATCGGCTGGCTGGTGCCGCCATCGGCCGCCCCGAAATCGGCAAGCCGCAGGGTTTCTGTCCGGGGGGCTTCGGCGAGTGCCGCCTCGACCATCGGCAGGGCCGATGTGATGACGTTGCGTGCCCCGGCAGTATTGGCGGAATAATAGCCCTCGCCGACCATGGCGAGAACAGCGGCGGGATCAAGCCCGGTTTTCTTTCTGCTCATCAAACTGTCCTCTTCAATCACTCATAGAAGACTATGGAGGCTGATGGTCAGAAGGTCAATTCGTGGCTGTTGATGAGGCTGACCCCGGCCTCGCGCATTTTTTCCTGCATTGTTGCCAGCGAGCCGCCGAGATCGATGGCCCGGCAGCAATCCATGACAACACAGCAGTTGAAACCAAGCCGGGCCCCGTCAAGGGCGGAAAAGGCCACACAATAATCGGTGGCGAGGCCGACCATCACCAGATCGGTGATGCCGCGTTCCTGCAGATAGCCACCGAGCCCTGTCAGGGTGCGGCCGTCATTTTCAAAAAACGCGGAATAGCTGTCGATCGCCGGGCGGAAGCCTTTGCGGATGACCATCTCGGCCTTTGTCCAGTCCAGATCAGCGTGAAAATCAGCCCCGATACTGCCCTGCACACAGTGATCCGGCCAGAGCGTCTGCTCGCCGTAATCCATCATCACCGTATCAAACGGGGATTTGCCCTGATGCTGGCTGGCAAAACTCGAATGGCCATGCGGGTGCCAGTCCTGCGTCAGGATCACGTGATCAGCCCGGTTGATGAGCCTGTTCACCTGCGGGATGATGGCATCACCATCGGCGACAGCCAGCGCCCCTCCAGGGCAGAAATCATTCTGGATATCAATGACGATCAGGGCGCTTTGTGAAGGTGTTGAAGCAGGGGAAGGCATGATCAGGTTTTCTTTCTCGGTCGTCTCAAGGCAGGCAAATCTCACCGAATCGGCACTGCCGAGCAGTATAGCCCGTCTTAACGGAAATGATTGTTCAAAAAAATTTGATCTTGTGAAATTTTAGTCCATATTCATCAGGTGATTGGCAATATTATGATTGCATGGTCCATCCATGATGTTCTATTGCTAACGTGATGCCCGTAAACATCTGTTTACACCCTACTAAAGGTGAGGAGAATCAAATGAAACGTCGTGATTTTATGACAAAGGCCGGCATTGGCGGTGTTGCTACGGCAACCGCACTGGCAACGCCCGCCATTGCCCAAGACAGAATTGAGATTGCCATGGTATCGACCTGGCCGCGGGATTTCCCGGGTCTTGGTACCGGTGCCCAGCGTTTTGCCAAGCGCCTGGGTGATGTCTCTGATGGCCGTATCCAGGTCACTTACTACGCTGCCGGTGAACGAGTTGGCGCGTTCGACAGCTTCGACGAAGTTGCTTCCGGTAACGCACAGGCCTACCACGCTGCTGACTACTACTGGAAAGGCAAGCATCCGGGCTGGGCGTATTTTACGGCTGTTCCGTTCGGCCTGTCCTACGTTGAGATGAATGCCTGGATCGCCTTTATGGGTGGTCAGGACCTGTGGGACGAAGTGGCCGGCGAGTTTGGCCTCAAATGTCTGGCATGTGGTAACACCGGCGTCCAGTGGGGCGGTTGGTTCAACAAGGAAATCAACTCCGGCGATGACCTCAAAGGTCTGAAGATGCGTATCCCGGGCCTCGGCGGTGACGTCATGGCGAAACTGGGTGCCTCTCCGGTATCCCTGCCGGGTGGCCAGATCTACGAAAACCTGGTTTCCGGTGCCATCGAAGCCACCGAATGGGTTGGCCCGTGGAACGATGAAGCCATGAAGTTCTATGAAGCAGCCAAGTACTACTACTATCCTGGCATGCACGAGCCGGCTTCCCAGCTGGCCGCTGGCTTCAACGCTTCCTTCTGGGGTTCTCTGTCCGAGAGCGACCAGCAGCTGATCATGGCTGTTGCCCAGGCTGAAAACGACAACATCATGTCCGAATACAACGCCAAGAACGGTGCCGCTCTCGAGCGTCTCGTTGCCGATCAGGGTGTTGAGGTTCGTGAATTCAACAGCGATGTTTACGAAGCATTCGGCCGTGGTTCCGCAGAAGTCTATGCTGAAGTTGTTGAGCATTCCTCCCTGGCCCGCCGCATCCACGAATCGATGCTGGCTGCCCGGAAGACTGTTGGTGAATACCAGCAGCTCAATGATGTGGAATACGTCCTCAAGCGTAACGCTGTGCTTGAAGGCTAATCTAGCTGAAAAGGCGAGGGGCTTCCCTCGCCTTTTCTTTTTTGGGTTTCGGGGATGGACAATCAGCGCTCTTTGAACTCAGGCCTTGTCCTGACGAGTAAATTTATTGCATCGGCCAGTGTTTTTCTGGCTTTCGTCGTTGTTTTAAACAATTTCATTTCTTTCGGGGCGGGTTACCCGAGTGTTGCCCAGACCCTTGGCCATTATGGCCTGCCGGGTTTTGCGGCACCGTCCAAGCCGATCGAATCCGGTCTTGCCGTCGGCGGTCTGCAGACCCTGCTGCTTATTCTGGCAGTGGCCTTTGCCGGTTTTTACAGTGTCAAGGTCACATCGCTCGAGCGGCTCTCACACCATTTTGATACGCTCGCGAGCGTCATCATCCGCATCGCCTTCTGGGCGGTTCTGCTTGTCGGGGTGACGGATGCCCTGCTTTCTTTCCTGAGGGTTGAAGATCTCCACGTGGCCATTTTCGGTCAGGAGATTGCCACCAAGATCGGCCAGTCCGCCTGGCGCGGGGCCTATATCCATGTGCCGATCATGGGGATTGCTGTGCTGCTGGGGCTGCGCGACAAATCGGTTTCGGTGGTCTGGCTCATCCTCTTGGTGGTGCTGGCAGAACTGCTGATCGTGCTGGCCCGGTTCATCTTTGCCTATGAACAGACCTTCATGGGTGATCTGGTGCGGTTCTGGTATGCCGCCTTGTTCCTGTTTGCCAGTGCCTACACGCTGAAAGAAGAAGGCCATGTCCGGGTGGATGTGCTGTTCGCCGGGCTCAAGGCCAGAACCAAGGCCTGGGTCAACGCCACCGGAACGCTGGCTTTCGGGATACCGCTCTGCTGGATCATCCTGTGGCGGGGGCTTTCAGGTAAATCGAGCCTGATCAACAGCCCGATGCTGAATTTTGAAACATCGATGAGCGGTTTCGGCATGTATATTAAATACCTCATGGCCGCCTTCCTGGTTGTCTTTGCATTGTCGATGATTGCCCAGTTCACCTCCTATTTCTTCAGCGCGATGGCAAAACTGCACGCGCCTTCCCAAGACGGTAAGGAAGCCTGATCGATGGAACTGTTCTTTCTCGCTCTTCTGTTTCTGATCATGATGTATGCCCTTGGCTCCGGTTATCCGGTGGCCTTTGCCCTGCCAGGGGCTGCCATTCTCACCATCGTCATTGCCGGGCTGACCGGTTATGCCGTGACCGGGGATTCGGGGGCCTATTTCATCCAGGACGGTCCGATCGAATGGCTCACCGCCGGGGTGACCAATTTCCGCGGCATCTATTGGGAAGTTGAAAGGGATACGCTGATCGCCATCCCGCTGTTTATCTTCATGGGCATCATGCTGCAGCGGTCACGCATCGCCGAAGACCTGCTGGTGACTATGGCCCAGCTGTTCGGCCCGATCCCTGGTGGGCTCGGGATCTCGGTTGTCTTTGTGGGGGCGCTGCTGGCGGCCACCACCGGGATTGTCGGGGCCACCGTGGTGGCGATGGGGCTGATCTCGCTGCCGGCGATGCTGCGTAACAACTATTCCAAATCACTGGCGACAGGGACGATCTGTGCCTCCGGGACGCTGGGTCAGATCATCCCGCCGTCGATCGTACTGATCATTCTTGCCGACCAGCTCGCGAGTGCTGCCGATCAGGCCGCCTCGGAGCGGAAATCGCTCTATAAGGAAGCCACTGGCGAGTTTTCCATGCCCTCGACGCTCGATATCATTTCGACCTCGGCGGGGGATATGTTCCTCGGGGCGTTTCTGCCCGGGCTGGTGCTTGTCGGGCTGTACATGGCTTATATCCTGATCTCCGCCCTGCTCAAACCATCGACCGCCCCGGCTGTTCCCTATGACGGCAAGCTCATGGAAAAGGCGTTTGTCATTAAGGTGCTGCTGGCGCTGGTACCGCCACTGGTGCTGATCTTTGCCGTGCTTGGCTCGATCATCGGCGGCATCGCCACGGTCAATCAGGCGGGGGCCATCGGCGCCATCGGGGCGACGATCATGGCCGGTTACCGGCTCAAGGAAGGTGAGAAGGATGCGTTTTACCCGGCCATTCTTGCCGTTGTCTCGCTGGTTGTCATCTTGCTGCTGCTGTCATTCTTCGATCTCAATATCCGGACCATCGATACGGGCATGGATAAGCTTGGTGTCAGCCTTGCGGTGATTGCTGTCGCGACATTCTGTTTTGCCGTCGGCTGGTCATTCTGGCGTACCTTCAAGATCGAAGACACGCTCAATGGTGTGATGGTCGAGAGCGCCAAGACAACTTCCATGGTGTTCATCATCCTGCTGGGTGCGGCGATGCTGACTGCGGCCTTCCGGGGCTTCGGCGGTGAAGAGATCGTTAAGCATTTCCTGACCGGGCTGCCCGGCGGGTTCTGGTCTCAGTTCATTGTCGTGATGCTGGTGATCTTCCTGCTCGGGTTCTTCCTCGACTTTATTGAGATTGCTGTTGTCGTGGTGCCGATTGTCTCGCCGATCCTGCTGGCTGACCCGTCATCGAACGTCACTGCGGTCTGGCTCGGGGTGATGATCGGGCTCAACATCCAGACATCGTTCCTGACACCGCCCTTCGGCTTCGCGCTGTTCTATCTGCGCGGCGTCGCCTCTGATGCGGTCAAGACGCTTGATATCTATCGCGGCGTTATCCCGTTCATCGGCCTGCAGTTGCTGGGTCTGGTGATTGTTGGTTTCTATCCGCCGCTGGTGAACTATCTGCCGGTGCGGACCTACCTGACCAGTGAGACAGCCCCGCCACCGAAAAACCCGCGTTTGCAGGCCTGCCTTGAGGATTATCTCTTTACCGGATATCTGGAAAACCGGGACAAGATGGAAGCGGATACAGCCCGGATCGCCAATCTTGATCTGTCGAAACTGCCTGATGATCTTGCCAAGAAAGTCGGCGGTTCTGCCGAAGGCGTTCTGGGTGTCTTTGCCCAGGTTGAAGCGATCCGTGCGGCGGAAGCCGATGTTGATGCCGCATCGGTTGATTATCGGCCGGTGCACCGCGTTGTCCGCACCATCGAACGTGATATTCGCCGTCTCGAACGCCAGCAGGATCAGCTGAAGAGAGATATTCGCGGCATTGATGACGCTGATGAAAAAGCGGCCATGGCTGCTGCTATGGACGCCATGGCGGCGGAAATCGAAGCCCTTGAGGCTGAGATTCCGGCTGACTGGAAAGACATCAACAAATCCTACAAGAAGATCACCACTGTCCTCAAAAAGGAACGCGCCGGTTATCGCCGCAGCGTCGACAGTGCCTATGATGATCTGGTGACGGCTATTGCTGTTCTCGACAGTGCCGATGAATTGCAGGCCCTGGGGCCGCGGCTGAAAGCCCTGCCTGATCAGGTCAACATGGAGGCCTATGACAAGGCTGCCGAAACGGCGATCAAGGATATGGCGAAGGCAATCGGTGCAGTTGCCGGCGGTAATGCCATTGCCTCCGATCTGAACAATGCGGCGAAAGCCTTTAGCAAGCGGCGGTTCAAGGCCGAAAAGGGCATGAAATCGCTTGAGAAGGCGATCGAGACATTTGACCGTGATGTGGCGGGCCGTATCGCCGGGGCATCCTATCTGCCGGAACTGCAGGCTTTCGAAGCCTCGATCCGGGATACGGTCGGGCTCCGTCAGCAGGACAGGCTTTCTGATGAACAGGCGGCGGCCATCTCAGGCTGTCTTGCCCGTCACCGGGATATCTCGCTGAGTTTCTAGGCTGATCGCTTTCGGTTTATTCTGATTGACTTGGCCTGAGACTGCGGTACGGTTTTTGGAGATGTCCAGATAACCGGAGGTTCCGTTATGAATGCGCCCCACTTCCGCGATAACCGCAAGATCGACCCGTCGCGCGCGTCCAGCCGTGTCAAGCCGGATGGCAGCCCTGACGACAACAACCGCATTGAAATCGGGCCGACCCCACTGGCCTTTGATGAATGGGCGGCGGCCGGGCTCCACGCCCCGAACCTGGCCAAGATGCGCCAGTTCCATCTCGACCGTATCGTCGGCCAGCTGGCCAAGCATGATTACGCCGGGGTGCTGCTGTTTGATCCGCTAAACATCCGCTACGCCACCGACAGTACGAATATGCAGCTGTGGAATACCCATAATGCGTTCCGTGCCTGTCTCGTGACCGCCGATGGCCACATGGTGCTCTGGGATTATAAGAACTCGCCGTTCCTTGCTGATCACAACCCGCTGGTGCGTGAAGTCCGTTCCGGTGCTGCGATGTTCTATTTTGCCACTGGTGACCGGACAGGTGATGCCGCCGCCCGTTTTGCGGCTGAGATTTCATCGCTTGTCGCCGAACGCATGGGGGAGAACCGGCGTCTTGCTGTCGACAAGGTGATGATCGCCGGGCTGCGTGCCCTCGATGCTGCCGGGCTTGAGGTCCATGAAGGTGAAGAGGTGATGGAACACGCCCGGGTGATCAAGGGGCCTGATGATATTCTGGCGATGCGCTGTGCCATGCATTCGTGTGAGATGTCCGTTGCCGCTATGGAAGAGGCGGCTGCCCCGGGGATGACCGAAGATGATATCTGGGCGGTTCTCCATGCTGAGAACATTCGCCGTGGCGGCGAGTGGATCGAAACCCGGCTGCTGGCATCCGGGCCGCGCACCAACCCGTGGTTCCAGGAATGCGGGCCGCGGGTGGTCCAGAACAATGAAATCCTCGCCTTTGATACTGATCTTGTCGGTGTCTACGGCATCTGCAGCGATATCTCGCGCACCTGGTTCCTCGGTGATGCTGGGCCCACTGCCGAGATGATCGAGGATTACCGGCTGGCGCGCGAGCATATTGAGACCAATATGGCCCTGATGAAGCCCGGGGTATCCTTCGATGACCTGACCCATAAGGGCCACCATCTGCCGGAGATTTACCAGAAGCAGAAATATTCCTGCAAGTTCCACGGTGTCGGGCTCTGTGATGAATGGCCGCTGATCGCCTATCCTGACCAATACACCGCTGGTGCTTTTGATGCTGTCCTTGAGCCGGGCATGGTGCTCTGTGTCGAAGCTCTGGTCAGCCGTGAGGGTGGAGAATTCTCGATCAAGCTCGAAGATCAGGTGCTGGTGACGGAAGATGGCCACGAAAACCTGACCCGGTATCCGTTCGATGCACGGCTGATGGGTGAGGCCTGAGAGACTAGATTCTGACCTTGCCGATATGCGGCAGGTTGCGGTTGTTCTCAGCGTAATCGATACCGTAGCCGACGACGAATTCATCGGGGATTTCAAACCCGATCCAGCGCACCGGGATATCGACTTCCCGGCGTGAAGGCTTGTCGAGCAGGCAGCAGACTTCGAGGCTCCGCGGCTGGCGTGTCCCGAGAATGGAGAGCACCTGCTTCAGCGTGTGACCGGTATCAATGATATCCTCGACCACCAGCACATCGATGCCGCCGATATCACCATCGAGGTCCTTGCGGATACGGACTTCGCGTGATGAGGTCATCTTGCTGCCATAGCTGGAGACGGTCAGGAAATCGACCTCAACCGGCAGATCAAGCCGCCGCACCAGATCGGCGATGAACATGAAACTGCCGCGCAGCAGCCCCACCACCACCAGTTTCGGACAATCGGCGTAATGCTGGTTGATCTCGCGCGCCAGGGCATTGATCCGTGCCGTGATCTCGCTTTCAGGGATGAGAATATCGACCTCGTAGTCGCTTTCAGCCGCCATGGGGGCTCCTTGCTGCGCGCAAAAACTCTATATCAAAACTTATAGCACGCACCGTGCTCCTGTGCCAGACTGGCGTCGGTGCGATCTCGACAGAAAGGCAGTAAAGATGGCAAAAACAGCATTTCTCGGGCTTGGCGTGATGGGCTTTCCCATGGCCGGGCATCTCAAGGCGGCAGGACATGAGGTCACGGTCTATAACCGCAGCGAAGCCAAGGCGGATGCCTGGGTGGCGGCGCATGGCGGGGCGATGGCGGCAACCCCGCGCGAGGCCGCCGCAGGGGCTGAGTTCGTTTTTGCCTGTGTCGGGGCCGATGCTGACCTGCGGGCGATCACCCTCGGTGATGACGGGGCCTTTGCCGGGATGGCAGAGGGGGCGATCTTTGTCGATAACACCACCACCTCGGCTGATGTGGCGATCGAGCTCCACGGCATCGCTGCCGAGGCCGGGCTTGGCTTTGTTGATGCGCCTGTTTCCGGCGGCCAGGCCGGGGCGGAAGGCGGCATCCTCACCGTCATGTGCGGCGGTGATGAAGCGGATTATGCCCGTGCTGAACCGGTGATCGGGGCGTTTGGCAAATCCGTGCGGCGGATCGGCGGCCCGGGGGCGGGCCAGCAGGCCAAGATGGTCAACCAGATCTGTATTGCCGGGCTTGTCCAGGGGCTTTCGGAAGCCCTGCGCTTTGGCCAGAAGGCGGGGCTTGATATGGAAGCGGTGCTGGCCTCGGTTTCCGGCGGGGCGGCGATGAGCTGGCAGATGGTCAACCGCGGCGAGACGATGCTGAAGGATGAGTTTGATTTCGGCTTTGCTGTCGACTGGATGATCAAGGACCTGGGCATCTGCATGGATGAAGCCGCCAAGGTGGGCGCGCCCCTGCCGATGACAGCGGAAGTGCTGGAATACTATAAGGAAGTCGCGGCGATGGGCGGCGGCCGCTGGGATACCTCAAGTTTGATCAAGCGACTTTAGGGGT
>JBMHCY010000021.1:0-34397 GCA_049889655.1 Puniceispirillales bacterium (SeqCode) | reverse complement strand
ACGCCACTGCCCCAGTTCTATGACCTCATCACCAGCGGCGGCGAGGCGCTCAGCCCCTGGTGCTGGCATGCCCGGATGGCGCTCGCCCACAAGGGGATTACTGTTGAACGCCATGAACGCTGTTTCACCCAAAAGCAGGAGCTCATTGACAAGGGCGGCAAATCCTTTCCGCTGCTGATCGACAGTGATGGCAGCATCCATGCTGATTCCATGGATATCATCCTGCATCTGGAAGAATCCCGCCCTCTTCCGTCGCTGTTCCCCGGCGGTGCGGCGACGCTCGCCGCCTACCGGTTCATGCACCGCTATGTCCAGACGATCCTGTTCCCCACCGTGGTGAGCATCATTCTGGTGGATATTCCCGATACGCTTGAAGGGGACGACAAAGCCTATTTCATCGAAAGCCGGGAGAAACGTTTCGGCAAGAGCCTTGCCGAAGTCTGTGCCGACCGTGACACCGCCCTCAAGACACTGTCGGTGCAGCTCGACCCGTTCCGGAAAGCCATGGCCGATGGCGGTTATATCTCAGGCGATGCTCCGGCGATGCCGGATTACCTGCTGTTCGGGGTGCTGCAATGGGCCCGGGTGGTCTCGCCTGTCCAGCTCGTCGAGGCCGATGACGCCATCGCCACCTGGATGGAGAGCATGCTCGATCTTTTTGAAGGGCTGGGGCGCACCGCAGCGGCCCGGGGCTGACCTGCCTCAGGCCTTGAGCAGGCCGTCGGTCACATCAACCAGCATTGAGGTTGTTTCATCCATCAGGGTGCTGTCTCCCGCCTCGACCATGATGCGGATCAGCGGTTCCGTCCCTGACGGGCGGATGATGATCCGGCCGTTTTCACCCAGCCGGGTTTCCGCCTCTTCAATGGCGTGATGCAGCCGTGCATCACCCATGATGCTGTCAATCCGGGCGCGATCTTCACAAGTCAGGTTGGTGATCTTCTGGGGATAGGGGCTGAACAGCCGCAGGGCTTCGCTGGCGGGTTTATCCGCCTGCTTGAGGGCGGAAAGCATTTTCAGGGCGGCCATGATGCCATCGCCGGACGTGGTGTGGTCGGTCATCAGGATATGCCCCGAAGGCTCACCGCCGAGGTTGAGCCCGGCCGCACGCATCCGCTCGAGGATATAGCGATCACCGACCCGGGTGCGTTCGAGCGAGATCGCCTGTTCCTGAAAAAACCGGGCGAGGCCGTGATTGGTCATCTGTGTGCCGACAACTGTCCGGCCGGAAAGCTCCCCGCAGGAGGCCATCGCCATGCCGATCACTGCAAGACAATCATCGCCGCTGAGGATCGCACCGGTTTCATCGGCCATGATCAGCCGGTCGGCATCACCATCGAGGGCAATCCCGACATCGGCGCCATGGGCGACCACCGCATCGGCCATGGTTTCGGGATAGACCGCCCCGCATTTGTTGTTGATATTCGTGCCGTCGGGTTCCACCGCAAGGGGGATCACCTCCGCCCCGAGTTCGAACAGCACATCAGGGGCCGCCCGATAGGCCGCCCCGTTGGCACAATCGACCACCACCTTCATGCCTTCAAAGCGCATACTGCGGGGGATCGCCGTCTTGACGCTCTCAACATAGCGGCCGACCCCATCAAGCATCCGCCGCGCCCGGCCAAGCGCCAGTGGCTCGGCAAGGCTGATATGGCCTTTCATGATGGCGGCAATCGCAGCTTCATCCTCATCGGGGAGTTTGAACCCGTCGGGCCCGAAAAACTTGATGCCGTTGTCTTCATGCGGGTTGTGGCTGGCCGAAATCATGACACCGAGATCAGCACGCAGGGTCCGGGTCAGGTAAGCCACCCCCGGGGTTGGCAGCGGCCCAAGCAGCCGCGAGGTCATGCCGATGGAGGCAAACCCGGCCTGTAACGCGGCTTCGACCATATAGCCTGAAAGCCGGGTATCCTTGCCAATGACAACAATCGGCTGGCGTTTGCCTGTGTCATGGTCATGGCGACGATCAAGAAAGAATTTACCGGCAGCAAGGGCAAGCCTGGTGATATTTTCGGCAGTCATCGGCCCGGTGTTGATCCGGGCCCTCACACCATCGGTGCCAAAAAGAGAAGACACGTGCACTCTCCGCAATATTCGTAGCCGATCATACACCGATCAGGCCAGTTGACGCAAATTGTCAGCCACCGCCGGTGAGCATAACTTCGGCCAGGGCCAGCGCTTGCCGTGTTTCATCAACATCATGAACCCGAAAAATCTGCACCCCCTGCTGGCGGCCAAGAGCGGCCAGAGCCAGCGAGCCGGGAAGCCGCTGCTTGGCAGCCTCCCCCCGGGAAAAATGACCGATGGTCGATTTGCGGCTGACCCCGAGGACAATCGGCAGCCCGAGCCCGTGATAAAGTGCCAGACTGCCCATGATTTCCATATTGTGGCGAGGGGTTTTGCCGAAACCGAAACCCGGGTCAATGGCCAGGCTGCTGCGCGGCACACCTTCAGCCTCGACCGCATCAATTCGGGCTTCCAGCCAATCGTAGACATCGGTCGGGGCGTAATCATAGCAGGGGTTCTGCTGCATCGTCCCCGGCTCACCCTGCATATGCATGATCATGGCGGGGATATTCTTTTCAGCAAGCAGCTGTGCTGCACCATCATCACGCAGCCCGCCGACATCATTGATGATGGCAGCCCCGGCTGCAATCGCCGTTGCCATGACCGCCGTGTGGCGTGTATCCGCAGAAACAGTATGGCCTTCACCAGCCAGGGTTTCGATCACCGGCATGATGCGGGCCTCTTCTTCTTCGCGTGAGACCGGATCAGCCCCGGGGCGGGTGGATTCGCCCCCGATATCGAGAATGACCGCGCCATCCTCAGCCATCCGGCGGCCGGAAGCGATCGCGGTCTGAGCCGCGGCATTGTCTCCGCCATCGGAAAAACTGTCAGGGGTGGTGTTGATAATCCCCATGATCACGGGGCGGCTGCAATCATGACCGGCATATGAAGGGCGGTGGCGGGTCAACCGATCAAAGACAAGCCCGGCGAGAGCTTCGGCATCATGGCCACCGGCAGCAGCGTGATCCATCAATGCGGTAGCCGGCAGGGCGGATATGCTGAGCCTGTCGTCACGGCGTTGCAGCACGTCGATCTGGTTAAAGCAGAAAGGCCCCCCGGCGAGCGGGACATAGCCACCCTCTTCCATCCCCGGATGAGCAAGGGTGATCCCCCGCGGCATGATCCAGGTGCGGTGCTCTCCACCATGGCGGCTGTCATCAGCGAAAGGCGGAAGCCCGGGTTTCGCCTGCCGTTGCGGTTGCACGGGTCAGGCGGTCGCGTCTGGAGTCTGGTCGCCGCTTGGCCGACGGACACCCCCGGGGATTCCGGTGCGGGATTTGCTCCGCGGTGCCTCCGGCGTGTCATCATCCTCACGGACAATCGTCCCGCCTTCGACCAGCGTCTTGATCTCATCACCGGAGAGCGTTTCGTATTCCAGCAGGGCCTTGGCCAGCAATTCGAGCTGATCAGCATTGTCTTTCAGGATTTTTTCCGCATCGGTATAGGCGGCGTCGACAATCGCACGGATCTCGCTGTCAATCTGCATGGCGGTTGTATCGGACATATTCTTCTGCTGGGCCACGGAACGACCGAGGAAGACTTCCTGTTCATCCGCCGCATAGGCGAGGAATCCGAGTTTGTCGGACATCCCCCATTCGGTGACCATCCGGCGGGCGACATCGGAAACCATGCGGATATCGCTGGACGCCCCGGTGGTGACTTTGGCATCACCGAAAATCTGCTCTTCGGCGATACGGCCACCACAGGCCACCCGCAGATCAGCATGCAGTTTATCGCGGGCCATCGAAACCCGGTCACCTTCCGGCAGGCGCATGACCATGCCAAGCGCCCGGCCACGGGGAATGATGGTCGCCTTGTGGATCGGGTCAGAGGCAGGCTGATGCAGGGCCACAACAGCGTGACCGGCTTCGTGATAGGCGGTGAGCCGCTTTTCTTCATCAGTCATGACCATCGAGCGACGTTCGGCACCCATCATCACCTTGTCCTTGGCCTCTTCAAACTCAGCCATAGAAACAGTGCGGCGGTTCTTGCGGGCAGCCTGCAGGGCCGCTTCATTGACCAGATTGGCCAGATCAGCCCCGGAAAATCCGGGGGTGCCTCGGGCGATCACCCGGGCATCGACATTATTGGCCAGCGGCACCTTCCGCATATGAACCTTGAGGATTTTCTCACGCCCCAGCACATCAGGATTGGGGACGACAACCTGGCGGTCGAAGCGGCCGGGCCGCAGCAACGCCGGATCAAGCACATCAGGGCGGTTGGTGGCGGCGATCAGAATAACACCTTCATTAGCCTCGAAACCGTCCATCTCGACCAGCATCTGGTTGAGCGTCTGTTCGCGTTCGTCATTGCCGCCGCCAAGACCTGCCCCGCGGTGACGGCCGACAGCATCAATTTCATCGATAAAGATGATGCAGGGGGCGTTCTTCTTGCCCTGTTCGAACATATCGCGGACACGGCTGGCACCGACACCGACGAACATCTCGACGAAATCAGAACCGGAAATCGTGAAAAACGGCACATTGGCCTCACCGGCAATCGCCCGTGCCAGCAGGGTTTTCCCTGTCCCCGGAGGCCCCACCAGCAGCACGCCTTTCGGGATTTTGCCGCCAAGACGCTGGAACCGCGACGGATCACGGAGAAATTCGACAACCTCTTCAAGTTCAGTCTTGGCTTCATCAATACCGGCGACATCCTCAAAGGTGACACGGCCGTGATGCTCGGTCAGCAGTTTTGCACGGGATTTACCGAAACCCATGGCCCCGTTACGGCCACCGCCCTGCATCTGCCGCATGAAGAAAATCCAGACACCGATGAACAGCAGCATCGGGAACCAGCCCAGCAGAACAGAGAACAGACCCGGGACATTGCTTTCATCCGGGCGGGCAGTGATGCGGACATCATGGTCACGCAATACCGAGACAACATCAGCCCCTTCCGGCAGATAGGAATTTACAGGGATATTGTTCTGGGTCATGCCGTAGAGGTTGTTGCCCTCAATCGTCACTTCCCGCATATCACCGCTTTCAACCTGGGTGATGAAATCGGAATAGGCCACCAGGCTGCTGCGTGTATTGCCGGTGTTGTTCTGGAACATATTGAAGATCGCCAGCATGACGACCCCGATAATCAGCCAGATGATAACATTCCGCGCCATGTTGTTCATGGTTTCTGCCTTTCCTGTTGAGCCTCACGCCAGGGCCAGTGTGCTGTCCCGGCGAAGCTCATGATGGGATGCCCCAAGCCGTTTTCAAACTTACTCTTTAAATGGGTGATGATAGAGCCATCTTCAAGGGCAGGCAATCGGATATCCGTGATCGGCATCGCCGGGACAAAGACCGGAATCGACCAGAAAACCCGCGCAGGCAGGTCGTTCTTTTCAATCAGATCGGGAAAACCCGAGCGCAGGGCGGCAAAACGCCGTGCGCCGATAGCCTCAAAATGCCCGTCAACGGGGGCGGCAACGTGCCAGCGGCCATCGAAAAGACCAGGCTGTCCGGCACGCACGGCGAGCCTTTCAAGCCTTGTCTCTGCCTCACGGTGGATGATGAGACGCTGGCGGGGTTTATCCTGCCGCCATTCGCAGCCGCCCAAGGTTGCCTCACCCCCATCGCGAAGGCTGATGAGCAGCCGTTTGAGGGCAGCTTCCCGGGGCGGTTGATGCTGGGCCCCCACGGCCCTCACAAACCCGTCCAGCAGCAGCATTGCAGCACGTGTCGGCAGCGCATCCAGAAGCGAGCGATCACACCAGCCGCAACCTTCATGCATTACCCCGGCCCTGCCCCTGATCCGGTCAGCCACGGCGGAATGCAGGCGGGCGGTGATGGCCTCGGCAGCCGCCGCAAGCCGCAACAGGCTTGCCGTATCAGGCGGCCCTTTCTCAGCCAGCAGTCCGCGGATACGCACGCGTTCAAAACGCTGATCGTGATTGGACGGGTCATCCACTGCGGCAATTCCGGCATGGCCGAGCAGATCACGCAAATCATCAGGACTGACAGCAAGCAGAGGCCGGGCAAGGCGAACCCCGCCGAAAACACCGCTCGGGCTGATCCCGGCAAGACCCCTCACCCCGGAGCCGTGAAGAAGCCGCATCGCCACGGTTTCCGCCTGATCACCGCGGTGATGCGCGGTCAGGATGACAGCATCGCCGGAAAGCCGCAGGGCAGCCTCAGCGAGCAGCCGATAACGCTGATCCCGGGCCCAGGCCTGAACCCCGGCTGTCGGCCGCGGCGCAGCAACGGTCAGCCGCTGGACAGTCAACCCTATGGCCTCAAGACGGCCAGCGACAGTTTCAGCTTCACGGGTGGATTCCGGCCTCAGGCCATGGTCGACAACAGCGGCATGGCAGGGGAAGTGCCCCCAACCACGATCATGCCACCAGCCCATGAAACTGGCGGCAAGCGCCATGCTATCGGGGCCACCGGAAACCGCCAACAGCGGCGGCGATTGGACAGGATCAATCCCAATCCGGTCATAGAACGGAAAAAGGGCAGCGGCGGCCTTAGCTGCCGCAGGCTGACTGAGTTTTGAGTTTGTCGAGGCGAACAAAGAAACTCTCGGTGGGATTGGGGACAAAACTCGGCAGGGATGACAGCAATTCGCAGACATCATCCTGCGTGGCGAAATTCGAGACAGCTTCACCTATCCAGAGTGTTGTCTTTTCGACCCGGGCATCATTCGGCCATTGAGTCTGGAAATTCGAGAAAGTCATGACCGCCTGTTCATAGGCCCCGCGCTTGAATTGAACCCGGCCGAGCCAGAAATGGGCATCGGCTGTCCGCTCATGGCTTTCATGGGTGCGGGTGAACTCCTCAAACGCTTGCTCGGCAGTGGCCAGATCATTCTGGAGCGCCTTGCCAAGCGCGAACTGATACTGATCTTCAGGGCTGGCATCAGGCAGCACCCGAACCGGCTCCGGTTCAGGCTGAATTTCAGCGGTGGCTTCGGTGGTTTCAGGAACGCTGAGCGCAACGTCTTCAGGCTGGGTTTCAGTAGCCGGCTGGGCTGTCTCATCAAGGCTGTTTTCCAGATCATCAGCATTCATTGTCCAGACCGAGGATTGATCTGCCGACGAATTGAGCGAGGAGCCCGGAACAGCCCCGGCCCCGGAATTCGCCGCAGGCCCTGCCGGAGCGGTTTCACCGAGAGTCCTGTCAATGCCAAGCCGCATCAGGCTTTCAAGGCGTTTTTCCATCCGCAGCAGGCGGAATTCATTGTCACTGACCGCCGAAAGGGTGCGTTCGAGGCGGTTGTTCATCGAGGCCAGTTCATCAGCCAGTTTCTGAATCTGATTGTTGAGAGCCTGCATATCAGCCCCTGAAGCCGAGCCACTGGTTTCCAGTTTCTGCTTGATGGCACGGAGATCGGTTTCTAGGCTGCCGCGCACATCCTTGAGGCCTTCTTCGAGGGCCATGATCCGCGATTGAAAGAGTTCAAGCGAGGTGTCCTGAGCATTCGCCGGGGCAACGCCCTGCCCTATCAGTAAGGCAAAAACGGCGGCAATGCCGGAAAGACGGACAAAGGAAAGCACGGGAATTCGGGTCATGACAAACCTGCTGTTCAAGTTACACCCTGTCATTACAAGGGCAATCGGACAAAAATAAGGCAACAAAAAACCCGATCCCTGCGGACCGGGTTTTCAGCATGAAAATGCATATTAGCGAATGACGCTGACAGCGCGACGGTTCTGAGCCCAGGCGGTATTGTTGGAACCGATCACAGCAGGGCGTTCCTTGCCGTAGGAGATCGTCCGGATGCGGGCTGCATCAACGCCCTGGGCCACGAGATAATCGCGGGCAGCAGAAGCGCGGCGTTCACCGAGAGCCAGGTTGTATTCGCGGGTGCCACGCTCATCGCAGTGACCTTCGACAGTGATGCGAACCGACGGGTTCTGCTTGAGGAAAGCAGCCTGTGCGGCAAGTGTTGATTTGGCATCGCCGGAAAGGGCGGAACTGTCATAATCAAAGAGAACACGGTCGCCGATGCTGACCAGTTCTTCGGCTTTGGTCATCGCGCTGGATGAAGAGCCGCTGTCAGAGGAAGCAGTGGAACCGGAGGAAGAAGACGCACTTGCAGCGCCAGACCCTTCAGCATCACCAGCATCTTTCGGTGCGGTTTCACACGCGGCGAGAAAGGCCATGATCGCCAGAAGTGAGAAAATTCGGTTGATCATAATTATGCTCCCGATGTTTCGCCGGAAACACCGGCCGTTAAAACTTTGCAGCAATGTACACAATAAGGACTTCTATAACAACAGATTATCACGGCAAAAGTCAACTTTTTCTCATCGCCATCATCAGGGCAGTCGCGGTGACCATGCCGGATCAGATGCAAAGGTCGGCGTGATCATGCGCTTTTCATTAAACCCAGTGATATCAATGCGATAGAGATAGGATTCACCGCCGGAACCATCTTCCCGCGTTTTTTCCTGTTTGAAATACATCAGCACACGGCCGTTCGGGGCCCAGGTGGGGGCTTCGACAAGGAAACCCCGGGCGATCAGCCGTTCACCGCTGCCATCAGGTTTCATCACCCCGATATAGAACTGCCCGCGGTACATTTTGGTGAAAGCGATCAGGTCACCACGCGGCGACCAGACAGGCGTCGCATAGCGGCCTTCGCCGTAACTGATGCGCCGGACATTGCTGCCATCGGCATTCATGACATAGATCTGCTGTGTCCCGCCCCTGTCAGAATTGAAAGTGATATAGCGGCCGTCGGGAGAATAGGACGGCGATGTATCAATCGACGGGCTGTTGGTAAGCTGGGTGCTCTGCTGGGTGGCCAGATCCATTTCAAAGATATCGGTCAGCCCGTTGCGGGCAAAGGACATGATCAGTTTCTTGCCATCGAAGGAAAACCGCGGGGCAAAGGTCATCCCCGGGAATGTTCCAAGGAGTTCGGATTTGCCTGTCGACACTTCCAGAAGGTAGACCCGCGGGTTTTCATTGAAATAGTCGAGATAGGCGATTTCCTGCGACTGCGGCGAGAACCGCGGGGTCAGTACCAGCGACGAGCCATCGGTCAGGTATGTGTGATTGTGGCCGTCCTGATCCATGATGGCGAGGCGCTTGACCCGGCGGGAAGCAGGGCCGCTTTCTTCAACATAGACAACGCGCGTGTCGAAATAGCCTTCGTCGCCGGTCCAGGATTCAAAGACCAGATCGGCAATCTGGTGTGACATCCGCCGGACACCGGCCTCAATCACCTCGCCTTCACCGGCGACAATCTCGCGCTGGGTCACCACATCCCAGAGAATGAACACCACCTGCACCATGCCGCGTTCATCGCGGCTGGCGGAACCGACCAGCAGGGCCTTGACCCCGAGCGGTGCCCATTCGCTGAAATCAGGCTTGATCGACGGATCGGCCGGCGGCGGGATCAGCGCGGCGGAATCTTCGGGCCTGAACATTCCCGAGCCCTCGAGATCATTGGAGATCACCTCGGCAATTGTCCGCCCGACATCGCTGGGCAGCCCGTCCGTGCCGGTGAAATTGGCGATCGCAATGGGGGTGGGTTCGATGGAGCCTTCGGTGATGGTGATGGTCTGCTGCGCCTGGACAGCCAGCGGCATCAGCAGGGCAAAAAGGAACACGGTCAATCGGGAATAGGAAAGCAAGGCAGTCATCGTCTTTATCGGGTGTCCATGGTTAGGGTGTGGCGCAACGGCAAAGGTCAACGCCGGGTAATGAAACGGGGGTCAAATTTGAAACGAAGTTCTTTCCATTGGTCAAACTCATCCAGCGGCAACGGAAGCGGGCTTGAATCAAAGATCGCCCGCCGGGCCGCATTGGCAGCGGCCCTGAACGTATCGTCATTTTTAAACCGTGCTGTGTCAACGATTTCGACATGCTGGACCTCCGCCTGCGAGTTTAGCCGGACAATTATGTCAATAATAAGGGCATCTGCCCCGGCGGCACCGGGAGGCGGAGACCAGTTCTTGCCGATATGGTTACGCAGAAGGTCACCGAGCGAAACCCCGGTCAGCGAAGATTTGCGGGGGGCGGTGTTGAGCGCCTGACCGGCAATCTGGTCAAGTTTCGCCTTGGCCTCATCCTTTTTGGCAGTTTCCTCGTTTTCTTTCTGTGATTGCGCGACCAGCTTATCCAGTTTCGACCGGGCCTGCTTCTTTTTCTTTTCTTCCTCTTCCTTCTGGCGGCGCAGGGTGGCCTGGCGGTCGGTCAGATCCTGCAACTTGCTGGCCAGCGCCAACTGGTTTTCCTTGGCCTTTTTGTAGACAGGCGATTTCTTCACCGGCTTTTTGGGCGGAGCCTTGATCGGCTTCGGCTTCGATTTTGGTTTTTTCGGCTTGGGCGCAGCTTCCGGTTTCGGCTCCGGCGAGGGAACGGGCACGGCTTCGGCAGTTTTCGGGGCCGGTGGCGGCGGTTCCGGGGCCGGTGTCGGTGCCGGCGGCGGCGGCGGTGGTGGCGGTGGCGGTGTTTTCGGCTCTTCAGCCGGTTTGGGCTGCTGCTTCGGCTTTTCCTTGACCTCAGCCCCTTCATCAAGGCTGGTTTCGGGCACGACATTGACGATATCAACCGTCAGGATCGGCTGTTCCGGGGCAATATCACGGCTAAAATAGGGCATACCGATGACGAAGGCCCCGACCACGAGACCATGGAAGATCAGCGATTGAACAACAGCCCCATTGCTCGGCATGGTCTAGTTCTCATCCGGCAGTTTTGTGATCAGCGCCACGCGGGTGAACCCGGCTTCCTGCACCCGGCCCATCACCGCCATGATCTCGCCA
Organism: Puniceispirillales bacterium (SeqCode); assembly: GCA_049889655.1. Lineage (GTDB taxonomy): Bacteria > Pseudomonadota > Alphaproteobacteria > Puniceispirillales > UBA1172 > UBA1172. The sequence continues at coordinate 23,620 of JBMHCY010000021.1, read as the reverse complement.
TAGGGAACCGACCTGTCACCACGGACAAAGATCCGGGTTTCAGGCTTGGCCCGGGCGACAGCTTCCAGCCGGGGGATCAATTGATCGGTCTCGATATCACGGTTTTGCAGGGCGAGCCCGCCATCGGCCTTGATCGAGATGATCAGCGGTGTCTGATCATCGGAAATCTGCGAGGCTTTTGTCTTCGGCAGGTCCACCGGCACGCCGACCGTCAGCAACGGCGCGGTGACCATAAAGACGATGAGCAGCACGAGCATCACATCGACGAACGGCGTGACGTTGATCTCGCTCATCGGGCGTTTGCGTTGGCGCCCTTTGGCCGCGGCCCGGCCTGAACCCAGATTGACACCCATGACAGCTTACCTCTCGTCAAGTTGACGGCTGAGAATGGTGCTGAACTCACCGCTGAAGGTTTCCAGCCGCGATGCAAGTGTCTCGATCTGGCTCGAAAACCGGTTATAGGCCACCACGGCAGGAATGGCCGCGGCCAGCCCCAACGCCGTCGCGAACAGTGCTTCGGCAATCCCCGGGGCGACAACCGCCAGCGATGTGTTCTTGGACTGGGCAATCGACTGGAAGGAATTCATGATCCCCCAGACCGTGCCGAACAGCCCGACGAAAGGCGCGACCGAGCCGACAGAAGCCAGAAAGGTCATTCCCTTTTCAACAAAGGCCAGCTCCCGCGCGATGGTCACCGACATGGTCCGGTCAATCCGCTGGGCGAGGTAATGCACCCCGTTGCCCCCGGCCGTGCCCCCAGCTGTGCCCCGGGCCGAGGCCCGACGCCATTCCCGCATCGCCGAGGAAAACACCCTTGCCATGATCCCGTCCGGTTCCGGGCCAAGCGTGTCATAGAGTTGATCCAGCGCCCCGCCTGACCAGAATTCATCTTCAAAATCGTCGGCATAGCGGAATTCCCGGCCAATCGACCGGAGTTTTTCAAAAATGATCGCCCAGGTCCAAAGCGATGCCAGCACCAGCATCAGCATCACCGCCTTGACGACGATATCGGCAGCGAGAAAAAGCCCCCAGATGCTGAGATCGTGGCTTGTCACGGTCAGGGTAGTGTCAATGGTTTCCGGCATGGGTATCAACTCCGTTTGAGGCAGTTACTATCAGCACATAATGGCAACAATGCGGTCATGGATGGATGACGGGAGCCGCATGGCCCCTTTTTCGAGATGGACGACAGCCACCTCGACATGAAGATCAGCGCGCAGGCCGCCGGCCGGGTCGAGCAGCCGCTGGTGCAGCCGCATCACCGCCCCGCCAAGTTTATCAAGCCCGGTGACAACGGTGAGCCGCTCACCCTGGCGGGTCGGGGCCTTGAAGGCGCAATCCAGCCTGCGGACGGTGAAGGCCGTATTCTCGGCCAGCAGCAGGTTGTGATCGATGCCGCAGAGGCGCAGCATGGCGCTGCGGCCTCTTTCGGCAAAATTGATATACTGGCCGTGATAGACGATCCCGGAAAGATCAGTATCTTCGAACTGGGCTGTCAGCGGATAATGATGCTGACCGGCCTCGATCCAGCCATCGAGGGTGAGATCAAGCAGACCCGGTTCAGGCGTCGTCATCAGCATCCCCTTCAGCCGCAGAAAGCAGATCAAGCTGCGCTTCACGCGGTGGTTCAAGACCGATATAGGCCCAGCCGGAACGTGACAGGCAGCGGCCCCGCGGTGTGCGCATCAGATGGCCTGTCTGCATCAGGTAGGGCTCGATCACCTCTTCGAGGACATCGCGCTGTTCGGCAAGCACGGCAGCAAGGGTCTCCACCCCGACCGGACCGCCGCCGTAATTGTTGGCAAGGCATTCAAGATAGCGGCGGTCCATCGCATCCATCCCGGCCCTGTCCACCCCCAGCTGCAACAGGGCCTTGTCGGCCGCTTCGGCATTGACATGGTCATCCCCGGCAACGCTGGTGATATCGCGGACACGCCGCAGCAGCCGCCCGGCAACGCGCGGTGTCCCCCGGGACCGGCGGGCGATTTCGGCCGCCCCCTCGGGGGCAAGCGGCATCGCCAGCCGTGCCGCCTGACGCATCAGAATCTGCTCCAGTTCCTCATGGCTGTAGAACTGCATCCGCATCTGGATGCCGAAACGGTCACGCAAGGGTGTTGTCAGCAGCCCGGAACGTGTCGTCGCCCCGACCAGCGTGAACGGCGGCAGATCAATCCGCACTGACCGCGCCGACGGGCCTTCGCCAATGATCAGGTCCAGCTGGAAATCTTCCATCGCCGGATAGAGCACTTCTTCCACCGCCGGGTTGAGCCGGTGAATTTCATCAATAAACAGCACATCACGGGGTTGCAGGTTGGTGAGCAGGGCAGCCAGATCACCGGCACGGGCGATCACCGGGCCGGAGGTGGCCCTGAACCCGACACCAAGCTCATGGGCGATGATCTGGGCAAGGGTGGTCTTGCCGAGCCCTGGCGGGCCGTGCAGCAGCGCATGATCCATCGCCTCTCCGCGGCCCCGGGCAGCGGTGATGAAGGTTTCGAGATTGCCGCGCCCCTGGCCCTGGCCGATGAATTCCTCAAGCCGGCCCGGACGCAGGCTTTCTTCTCCGGCGGCGCGGGTTTCCGGGCTGACAAGGCGGCTGTCATCACTCATCGTCCGAGCTCCTTCAGCGCCAGCGGCAGGACAGTTTCAAGCGTTGCATCAGCCGCCCCCTGCAACACCAGAACAACGGCGGCATGGGCCTCGGCGCGGCCATATCCAAGATTGACGAGCGCCGAAACCGCATCCGCAAGCACCGGATTGGCGGGGGCGGAGACGCCTTGTGCAGCCTGGCTTGCTGCCGGGCCGAGCGACATGCTGCTGGCCTTTTCGGCGAGTTCATTGACAATCCGCTGCGCCAGTTTCGGCCCGACCCCGTCAGCCCGGGTGATCATCGCCTTGTCGCCTGCCGAAAGGGCCAGCATCAGATCATCGGGGCTGAGGGCGGAAAGGATTGAGAGCGCTGCCTTGACCCCGACACCCTGGACTGTCTGCAACAGCACGAAAGCCTCTTTGACATGGGCATCGGCAAAACCGGTCAGGACAATTTTATCATCCTTGATGGCGGTATCGATCAGCACGGTGACCTCTGCACCGACCCCGCCGAGACGGGCCAGGCAGCGGCTTGTGGCCTGGAACTGATAGCCGACACCAGCCACCGTGATGATTGCATCCTGTTCCCCGACCCGGGCGAGTGTTCCTGTCAGCATCGCGATCATCGGGCATCTTCCTTGGCAAGGGCACGGGCAATGGCCGCTTCGAGCCCCTGCCCCGAGACAGCATCAGCAGGAGCGGCAGCGTCATCATGGCTGGCGGCAATGGCAATCGCGAGGGCATCGGCGGAATCCACCGATTGAGGCACCACCCCGAGAAGCCGCCGGACCATGGCGAAGACCTGATCCTTATCAGCCCTGCCACTGCCGGTGATGTTCTGCTTGACCCGCCGGGCGGCAATCGGGCTCACCGGCAATCCGGCCTCGGCCAATGATACCAGGGCCACGCCTCGGGCCATGCCGAGTTTGAGCGCCGCGGCAGCACTGCGCGAGACGAAAATCTCTTCGATCGCGGCGCGGTCAGGCTGATGCGTGGCCAGCATCGTGGCCAGATCGCGATGGATCACCGCCAGACGGGCTTCATCAGGGAGATCAGGGGCCGGGCTGATGACCCCGTCCGCCACCCAGGTGAGGGACGAGCCCGCAATATCGACAATACCCCAGCCGGTATGCCTCAAGCCTGGATCAATTCCGCAAACGCGCATCCCTGCCCCCTTTCGGGTCAGCCTGTCAGCCGAGCCATGACATCATCGGCGATATCAAAATTGGAAGCCACGCTCTGGACATCATCCAGATCATCGAGCGCATCGAGGAGTTTCAGCAAGGTTGTGGCCTGATCCTCATTGACCGGTGTCGTGTTCTGAGGTTTCCACGCCAGCCCGGCCTCTTCCGGTGAGCCGAACCGGTTTTCCAGCATCTCGCGGACAACGTTGAAATCTTCCGGGGCGGTGATGATCTCATGCCCCTCGTCATCGCTTTCGACATTATCCGCCCCAGCTTCGAGGGCTTCCTCAAACATGGCATCCGGGTCCGCCGCAGCCGCTGGGTAGGTGATTTGGCCGACACGGTCAAACATGAAATTGACACTGCCGGTCTCACCAAGATTGCCGCCGTATTTGTTGAACGTGGCGCGAACCTCAGAGGCTGTGCGGTTGCGGTTGTCTGTCAGGGCTTCGACGATCAGCGCGACACCGCCGGGGCCATAGCCCTCGTAGCGGATTTCATCATAGGAATCGCCATCACCGCCCTGGGCCTTTTTGAGGACGCGATCGATATTGTCCTTCGGCATATTGGCACCCCGCGCGGCAGCAAGAGCTGTCCGCAGGCGCGGGTTTGAATCCGGATCGACGCCGCCACGCGCCGCCACCGATAATTCCTTGATCAAACGGGTGAACACCTTGGCCCGCTTTTTATCCTGGGCACCCTTGCGGTGCATGATGTTCTTGAATTTGGAATGCCCTGCCATGGTTAATCCCTGAAAGTCATGTTTCGATACTATATTTAGCAGAATTTATCGCAAAATAACAACTGATAGTAGGTCTCTTCAGCACGCTTCCAGCACCCCGTCACGCCGGAACGGGGTGATCGACCGGGCGAGACCGGTTTCATCATCGCTTTCGACGATGATGCCGCAGAGGGTTGCGACACCTTTGGCGACCTCAAGCCGGCCGCCGTCAACACCGGTAAAGCGGCCGAGGGCGGCTTCCTTGTTCATGCCGATCACCGAGGTGTAGTCGCCGCACATACCGGCATCGGTCTGGTAGGCTGTGCCGCCAGGCAGTATCCGGTGATCTGCCGTCGGGATATGGGTATGCGTGCCGACCACCAGGGTGGCGCGGCCATCGGCGGCAAACCCGAAGGCTGTTTTTTCGGATGTCGCCTCGCCGTGGATATCAATCACCAGGGCATCGGCATCACGCCCGAGTTTGACATCACTGAGCAGGGTTTCAAGGCAGGAAAAGGCGTTTTCGTTTTCGGCCATGAACAGGTTGGTCATCATGTTGGCCACCGCCAGCCGCTGACCTTTGGTGTTTTCGACCACCACCAGCCCCTTGCCCGGGGTGTTTTCGATCATGTTGTAGGGGCGCAGCAGCCGCGGCTCGTTATCGATATAGGCAAAGATCTCACGCTTGTCCCAGACATGATTGCCTGTCGTCAGCACATCGGCCCCGGCGGCGAGGAATTCATCGGCAATGGTTGGCGTGACACCAAAGCCACCAGCGGAATTTTCGACATTGACGATGATGAAATCCACCGCCAGTTCATCGCGCAGCCCGGCCAGCCCCGCGATCACCTGCTGGCGGGCGGTGCGCCCCACCACATCACCGAGAAAGAGAATACGCATCAGGTGTTGTCTCCTGTTGGCAGGATCACCCCGGAAGGGGTCAGGACAGCATCGAGCCGGGCATCGTGGGGGCCGACGGGAACCGCGGCCACCTTTTGGTCATCATAGGCGATGCCGACCGCCCGGACAGTCGGTTTATCAACGCGGATCGCGGCAAGGCTGCGGTCATAGAAGCCGCCACCATAGCCGAGCCGGAAGAACCCGTCATCGAAGGCCAACATCGGTACCAGCAGGCAATCGGGCTGGCAGCGCGGGGCATCGGCCTGTGGCTCTGAGGTGCCGTAGAGACCGCCGACAAGCGGGTCACCCGGCTGCCAGTGATGAAAGACAAGCGGCTTGCCCGGCTCCGGTGTTGCAGGCAGGGCCGTACGGCAGCCGCGACCGGCAAGCGCGGCAAGCAGCGGGATGGGATCAATCTCGGAACGGATCGGCCAGTAGCCGGCAACGATCAGCCCCTCAGCGGGCAGCAGGGATGCTTTCAGGGCATCGGCATGGCGGGCAAGACGGGCGGGGCTGTCCGGCATGGCTTTGGCAGCACGGGCACGGATCGCGCTATTGGCTTTCCGCAGCGCGGCCTTGCGCTCATCAAGAGAGAGGTTTTCGTCCGCTGATGCTGTGGTCATGCCCTCAACCGTGGGTGAACCAGGCCCGTGTCGGGCCCGGGGGTAAACAAAGGCTGCAGCCAGAATGCCGCTGGTTGTGAACAATCCTCTGTGGCCTGCTCAAGCAGGTGGGCGTCACAATATTCGGGCCGCAACCCGAACAGCGGCAACTCCCGGAAGATGTCTTATGGCCCCAGGGATATGTGAACCGGGCGCACATCCCAGCTGCAATGCCCTAGACTTAGGCCGTCAGGCCCGGTTATGCAAGTTTTTCGATGCGTTCGGCGAGGCTGTTGATCAAAGCGGCCAGGTCTTCATCACTGGCAGCAGTATCGCCGGGGCTGCCGCCGCCCTGCTTTTCCGCCTCAACAAGCCGGTCGGTGAGGATCAGGGCAGCCATCACCAGCAGCCGGGATTCGCCGATCGGACCCGAGGCAGCGGCGACACTGCGGACAACCTGATCAATGCGCTGGCCAAGGGCGAGAACATGGTTTTCCTGCCCGGGCGAGCAGGCCATGGGGTATTCCTTGCCATTGATGGAAACGGTGACGCTGGACTGGTTCATCCTTCGGCCCCCTTGCTGTTGGCGGCATCAGGATCAAGCAGGCCGATGGCTTCATCGATAATGGCGCGGATCGCCTTGATTTCAGCCTGAACACCGGCATCCGGTGCCCCGGCATCAGCGGCAGGGGTCGGCGACGACGCGTGCCGCGGGGCGGTTTCGAGACGCCCGATCGCGGCATCAAGCCGATCCAGTGCTTTTTTTGTCTCTGTGTTCATGCCATCACGTCGCCTTTTTGGCCGCTTTATTCACACTGTGGTAAAGGTTGGCGGCATAACTGACCGTAAAGTCAGGATAAGGAGATTCGCTGGCAGCCGTCAATCACGGATTTTGCCGGACAAAAACACCGCCGCAGGTTCGCCCAAACAGCCATGCGTTATTGACGGCATGACCCGGTTTAGCGTATGAGCATGGGACAATTTGATGGTCAACGAGGCGAAAGATGAAGATCACACGAAACGTCCGCCGTATTCTCGACAACTACGAATCCGACAGCCCCGGCGTCAAGGCTAACCTGGCGCGCATTCTGATGCAGGGCAAACTGGGCGGGACAGGCAAGCTTGTCATCCTGCCCGTTGATCAGGGTTTTGAGCATGGCCCGGCCCGCAGTTTCGCCCCCAACCCGCCAGCCTATGACCCGCATTATCATTTTCAGCTGGCCATCGATGCCGGTCTTTCCGCCTATGCCGCGCCCATGGGGATGATTGAGGCCGGGGCCGACACTTTCGCCGGCCAGATCCCCACGATCCTGAAGGTCAATTCATCTAATTCGCTGGCCCAGGGCGGGACAGCCCCGTCGCAGGCGATCACCGGTTCTGTCAGCGAGGCCCTGCGGCTCGGCTGCTCAGCCATCGGTTACACGATCTATCCCGGGTCGGATGCAGCTTTTGACATGATGACGGAATTTCAGGAAATGGCCGCCGAAGCCAAGGCCCTCGGCCTTGCGGTCGTGCTCTGGTCATATCCTCGCGGTGGCGCCCTGACCAAGGAAGGCGAGACGGCTTTTGACATCTCCGCCTATGCCGCCCATATGGCTGCCCTGCTCGGCGCGCATATCATCAAGGTAAAGCCGCCGACAGCCGCGCTCGAAAACAAGGATGCCCGCAAGGTCTATGAAGAAAAGGGAATCCCTGCCGATACCATGGCCGACCGCGTCCGCCATGTTGTGCAATCATGTTTCAGCGGTCGCCGTCTGGTTGTCTTCTCCGGCGGTGCCTCCAAGGATACCGACGGGCTGCTTGATGAAATCCGGGCCCTGCGCGATGGCGGAGCTTCGGGGTCGATCATCGGCCGCAACACCTTCCAGCGCCCGCGTGAGGAAGCCCTGGCCCTGCTCGCCACCATCATTGATATCTACCGCGGCCGGCAATAATCCGGCTGTCGCTCTGTTCAGGAGATCCCTTTCATGAAACTCAACGGCAACGCGATCCGTCCGGGCAATGTCATCAACCACAACAATCGGCTGTGGGTGGCGGTGAAAATTCAGCACGTCAAACCCGGCAAGGGCGGGGCTTTTGCCCAGGTCGAATTGCGTGATATCCGGGACGGCACCAAACTCAACGAGAGGTTCCGGTCATCAGAGACTGTCGAACGGGTGATCCTCAGTGAAAGCACCTCAACCTTTCTCTATGCCGAAGATGAAAACTTCATCTTCATGGATACCGAAAGCTTTGAGCAGCTCGCCATTCCGTCCTCGATGATCGGTGATCAGGCCGACTGGCTTCAGGACGGCATGGAAGTAACCGTCAACAGCCATGAAGGTGAGCCGATCTCGATTGCGCTGCCCGATACGGTCGTCGTTGAAGTGCTGGAAGCCGATGCCGTGGTCAAGGGCCAGACAGCATCATCGAGTTACAAGCCTGCGGTTGTCGACGGCGGGATCAAGGTGATGGTACCGCCGCATATTGAGGCCGGTACCCGGATCGTCGTGAAACCCGAAGACGGCAGTTACGTCGAACGCGCCAAGAATTAACCTGCCCGGAACACCACCCCGGCTTTAAGCGGAGGATTGCCATGATGCAATCAGCGTTGATCAATGTCATCTACAAGGCGGCGGAAAAAGCCGCCCGGGGTCTGGTGCGCGATTTCGGCGAGGTCGAAAACCTGCAGATCAGCCGCAAGGGCGTTGCCGATTTTGTTTCCAACGCCGATATGGATGCCGAAAAAGCCATTCTGTATGAATTGTCGAAAGCCCGGCCGGGCTGGGGCTTTATCATGGAAGAAAGCGGCGTCACCCCGCCGGAAGAAGAGGATGGCCCGAGCTGGATTGTTGATCCGCTTGACGGCACAACCAACTATATCCACGGCATTCCGCATTTCGCAATTTCCATCGCCGCCACAGACAAGCCCCTGGAAAAGGGCGGCAAAGTCATCGCCGGCGGGATCTTCGACCCGATGCGGAATGAGTTTTTCTTTGCCGAACAGGGCAAGGGCGCATTTCTCAACGATCGCCGGATCAGGGTTTCCGGCCGCCGCAACATGGCAGATTGCCTGTTTGCCACCGGCGCGCCTTTCCTCGGCCGCGGGACAGAAGAAGATCACGATCTGTTCAAGGCCGAACTGGGGGCTGTCATGGGCTCGACCAGCGGTATTCGCCGGATGGGGGCCGCCGCCCTTGATCTCGCCTGGGTCGCAGCCGGGCGTTTTGACGGGTTCTGGGAACGCGGGCTCAGCCTCTGGGATATCGCCGCGGGCGTGCTCATCGTCCGGGAAGCCGGTGGCTTTGTTTCAGATTTCGCCGCCCGTGACCGGGCGCTTGCCTCGGGGGATGTCGTTGCCGCCAACAGCCACTGCCATGGCGATCTGCTGAAAAAACTGCGTGAAGGCCGTTCCGGCCGCTGATTGCCCCGATTTTTCTCGACCTCAATCATATTTCTGCCAAACTGTGGTTATAACAACCTCAAGACTGGGGCTGAATGAGAGGCTGGGCCATGACCAATCCACGTCGATATCTATACCGGATGATTGCCTTTCTGCTGGCTGTGAGTGCCGGCGCCGGCGCGCTGTTCATGCCGCTTCAACTCGCCTTCATGGGCAACCCGGTTATCAATGGTGTGATCCTGGTGGCATTGTTCATCGGGATTATTTTTGTTTTCAGGCAGACTTTCCGCCTGTTGCCGGAACATGAATGGATGTCCCAGGTCGGCAGCAACCGGCCGAAGAATACGCCGCTCACAAAGCCTGTGCTGCTGGCGACCGTCGCGCTGATGATCCAGGGTGGCGGCCAAAACCGCACAGTTTCGGCCCAGAATATGCGCTCTGTGCTCGACGGGGTGGCTGTGCGGCTTGATGAAAGCCGTGAGATTTCTCGCTACATGATCGGCCTGCTTGTCTTCCTCGGGCTGCTGGGGACATTCTGGGGGCTACTGACCACGGTTCAGGCTGTGGGGGATGTGGTTGGCGGGATCAACACCAAAAGCAGTGATATCGACGCCATGATGGCCGAATTGAAATCCGGGCTGGATGCCCCGCTTGCCGGCATGGCGACTGCGTTTTCATCATCGCTGTTCGGGCTTGCCGGATCACTCATCCTCGGCTTTCTTGATCTGCAGCTGGGGCAGGCATCGGGGCGGTTCTACACCGATGTTGAGGACTGGCTCGGGACTTCCGTGCGGTTTGAGCAGATGACCGAAGAGGCCTCACCGCAACTTGTCCAGGGGCTGAGCGAGGCAGCCGCCGATAAGATGCAGGAACTGGCACGCAGCATTGAGGCCAGCGAGATCGAACGCCAACAGATTGCCGAAAGTCTTCGTGAACTCACCCAGAAACTGACTTTGATCGCTGAAAGCCGCCACGGCAATTCCATGCTGGCGGAAAATCTTGCGAATGTGGAAGCCTCGCTGACGGCGATGGCGCGCGAGATGAAATCAGACAGGGCTGAACTCAACAGCACCATCACCATGGAACTGCGCGGGCTGGCCAAGGCCCTCGCCAAGGCCAAGGGCTAACCATCATGGCCCTTGCCCGCCGAAACCGCAGTGGTGGACCCGAAAGTTATATCTGGCCGGGCTTTGTCGACGGGCTGGCGACCCTGCTCATGGTCATCATCTTTGTGCTGATGGTGTTTTTCCTGATCCAGACAAACCTCGCGGTCCGTGTTTCGGGGCAGGATCAGACGCTGACGAAACTGCGCTCCGAGATCAGCACGCTGGCGGAATTGCTTAACCTTGAACGCTCACGCGCCGGTGATCTGCTGCTCGACAACCAACGGCTCGAGGGGGCACTGGCAAGCGCCGAGACCACCATCGAGGGGCTCAACAGCCGCATTGCCGCCCTTGAAGAAAGCCTCGGCCTTGCCACGGCCCGCAACGATGATCTGGCCACCCGGCTGGAAACAGCCATCGAGCGTGCCGGGGCAGCCGAGACCGAGGCCGCGTCGAAGCAGGCGGTGATCGACCAGCGCAACCTTGAGATCGAGAATCTCGCTGCGCGTCTGGCCGCCATGGAACAGGCCTATGAGGCGCAGCTGGCGGAACGGAACACCGAGATCGCCAACCGTGATGAGACGATCCGGGCAACCCGCCAGGAAATCCTGCTGCTGACGCAATCGATCAATGCGCTCAAGATGAAACTGGGGCAGCTGCAGGCCCTGCTCGACGAAAAGGAAGAGGAAGCCCGGCTGGCCAAGGAAGCCTCGCTCAACCTGACCCGCAAACTCAATGATGCGCTGTCGAGCAAGGTGGCGGAATTGCAGCGCTTCCGTTCTGAATTTTTCGGCCGCCTGCGCGACATCCTCAAGGACCGGGCGGATATCCGGATCGTCGGTGACCGGTTCGTCTTCCAGTCTGAAGTGCTGTTTGATCTCGGCTCGGCCGATATCGGCGCGGAAGGCCAAAAGCAATTGCTTGAACTCAGTACCGCCCTGCGCGAGATCTCGGATTCAATACCGACCGATATCGACTGGGTTCTGCAAGTCTCCGGGCATACCGATGATCTGCCGATCAACACACCTCTCTATCGGGACAACTGGGATCTCTCCTCGGCGCGAGCGATTTCTGTTGTCCGTTATCTGATCCTTGCCGGAGTCGATCCTGACAGACTCTCGGCAACGGGGTTCGGGGAATTCCAGCCTATTGATAATCGTGATAATGATGCCGCCCGGGCACGTAACCGAAGGATCGAATTGAAACTGACCCAACGGTAATCCGCCATGGCCATCAGCAGAATACGTATCCTGCCGCTGTGCCTTGCGCTCATCCTTTTGGCCATGACCGCCTGCCATCGGGATCATGATCTGCATACCGGGGTCGTCAACCTTCCCCGGGTCGAGACAGCCGCCAGCCTTGAAGCCAGCACGACACCGATCCCTGTCGAGACGGTTGATCTCGCCTATCTTTCACGTTTTCCGCGCCGTGACAGCATTACCGACCCGATGCCCACGGGGCTTGGTCAGGAGATGCCACCGGAAGCCATGGCAATGCAGACAGTCTTCACCCTGCCCTTAATGATGGAAGCCACCTGTTTCGGGGCCGGATGCGCCTCGGGGATCGCGCTCAGCGGCTCAGGCGTCATGGTGGTCGATCTTGACCAGCGGCGGGTGACGGTCGAAAGTCTTGATCTGACCGATGCGACCATGGCTTATCATCTTTCGGGGCTGGTGATGTATGATTTCGACGATTTCACCATGCTGGTGAGCGCCGATGCCGAGGCCATGCTGAGTGTCGCGACACCGGACCAGATCATCGATACTGACAGACCGGCCAGCATGATCATCACCAGCCATGATCTCGAGGCAGGGATGGCGGCGTTCGATCTGCAAGCGTCAGGAGGAGACCATTTTATCGTGGGACGGGGTTTCACCACCGGCGACGAGCTGGAGTGAGGCCAGATCGTGATAAAGCGGGCAGCGGGTCAGCAATTCATCATGGGTGCCTATATCCTCGATCCGGCCGCCGTTCATGACAACGATACGGTCGGCATTCAGCACAGTCGAAAGCCGGTGGGCAATGACCACTGTTGTCCGCCCCTGCATCAGCGTGGCCAGCGCGAGCTGCACCGCCTGTTCGGACTGGGCATCAAGGGATGAGGTCGCTTCATCGAGCAGCAGGATGGCCGGATCACGCAACAGGGCCCGGGCAATGGCGATCCGTTGGCGTTGGCCGCCGGAAAGCCGCACGCCTTTTTCACCGATCGGCGTATCATAGCCCTCGGGCATATCCCTGATGAAGCCGTCGGCATTGGCACTGATCGCGGCCTCACGCAGGGCGGCATGATCAGCATCGGGTCTGCCGAAACGGATATTGTCGGCGATCGTGCCTGAAAACAGGGCGGTTTCCTGGGGGACAAGCCCCATCACCCCGCGCAGGTCTTCGATGGCAACGCTGCGGGCATCGATCCCGCCTATCATCACCTGCCCCGCCACGGGATCAAAGAGCCGCAAGATCAGCCCCAGCATGGTGGATTTCCCAGCCCCGCTCGGCCCCACCAGCGCCACCCGTTCGGAGGGTTCTATGGCAAGATCAATCCCTGTCAGTGCCGGCAGATCAGGCCGCGTGGGATAGGAAAAATCGACCCCGCGGAACTGCACCCCGAGCGGCCCCTGGGGCAGAGGTTTTGGTTCTTTCGGCGTCGTGATGGTGCTGACTTCGGCCAGCAGCACAGCGATCCGTTCAGCCGCCCCGGCCGCCCGCTGCAATTCACCGGCCATGTCCGACAGCGCCCCCACCGAGGATGCCACCAGGGCGGCATAGAAGACAAAGGCCGAAAGATCACCGGCGGACATCGCCCCGGAGAGCAGATCCTTGCCGCCCACCCAGAGAATGAAAGAGATCGCCGAGAACACCAGAAGAATGACGATCCCGCTCATCTGGCCGCGCAGCCGCAGCCGCCGGATTGCAGCATCATGGCTGCCTTCGGTGGCGGCGTTAAAGCGGCTTTCCATATAGCGGCCCTGGGCAAAGGCCTGAACGGTGCTGATCGCAGTCAGGGTTTCCTCAGCCTCGACGGAGACTTCGGCCAGCGCATCCTGGGCGAGGCGGGATTGCCGCCGCAAGCGCCTGCCGATCAGAATCACCGGGACGATCACAAGCGGGATCACGGCAAAGACAATCAGGGTCAGTTTCGGCGAGGTCAGCAGCACCATGATGATGCCGCCAATCAGCACCAGAATATTCCGCATCGCCATGGAAAGGCTGGAGGCGACGACTGTCTGGATCGTTGTCGTATCCACTGTCAGGGTTGAGATCACATCACCGATGCGGGCCTGCTCAAACCACCCTGTCGACAGCCCGATCGTATGGCGGAAGACCGATTTGCGGATATCGGCGATGATCCGCTCGGCAACCTTGTTGATCAGCACAGTCCGCAGATAACTGCCGAGGGCCAGCATGACGGTGATGCCAATACAGATCAGCACAGCCTGATCAAGCAGGCGGGTATCCCCCTTGCTGAGGCCGCTATCAACGAGATAACCAATGCCGCGGCCGAGCGACAGCAACGCCGCCGCCACCAGCATGATCGCCCCAAGCGCCTTGATCAGTTCAAGCCGATACGGCCTGATCCACGGCCAGAGCGCCCGCAACGGGGCAAGCCGGGCCAGCTTTCCCTTGGCTTGCGGCGGGGTTGCGGTGGAAACGTCTGCATCAGGCATGATCTGATCTTATCACTGAAAACAAGGGGGCGATTGAAAAAGATCCCTCTGCCATAGCAGATCGCCGGAGGACTGACAAACCTTGAGAGGCTCCCGCGAGGTTTTGCTTGCATGGCCAGTGGCAATTCGCTATATCCACAGCACTCAGGCTACCGTCGGAATGGTGGCCGCATGGAGAGACCGCAATGAAAAAAGAAATCCATCCCGAATACCACGAGATTACCGTGGTCATGACAGACGGTACCGAATACAAGACCCGTTCGACCTGGGGCAAGGAAGGCGATGTGCTGAAACTCGACATCGACCCGAAATCGCACCCGGCCTGGACCGGCCAGCATCGCATCATTGATGCCGATGGTCAGGTGGCCCGCTTCAACAAGCGTTTCGGCAATCTCGGCGTCAAAAAGTAAACCCGTTCCTCTCGGGTTACCCATGGCAGGGCTGCCCTTCTCGGGGCGGCCTTGAATTTTTGTATCCGCATTTCCATATACAGTTCAGTGGCAGCCGTGATGGTGCCGCTCGCGGGATACCCCGATTGGCCTGAAGGCAATGTGGACACACCCCCGCGCGATGAAACTGCATTGCTTCAAAGGAGGATGCGATGAATACACTTGATCTGACCCCTGTTTTCCGGACCGCCATCGGTTTTGACCGCATGGCCAACCTTGTCGACAGCATGATTGCCGGCGGCATCGACAACCAGTCGAACTGGCCGCCCTACAACATCGAAAAACACAGTGAGAATTCCTACCGGATTTCCATGGCCGTGGCCGGTTTCAGTGAGGATGACCTTTCCGTCACCATCCATGACCAGATGCTGATCGTCCAGGGTACACAGTCCCCGGCTGATGGTGACAGTGTCGAATACCTGCATCGCGGGATCGCCGGGCGCAATTTCGAACGCCGCTTCCAGCTCGCTGACTTTATCGAAGTCAACAGCGCCACGCTCAAGGACGGGCTGCTGCATGTTGAACTGGAACGGGTCATCCCCGAGGCGATGAAGCCGCGCAGCATCGCCATCAACAACACCGGCAAAGCCAAGCCGAAAGTGATTTCCAGCAAGGCAGGCTGAGCCCTGATCTCCTCAACGGAAAGGCCGGGTCACCCCCGGCCTTTTTTTATTTGTCCTGATGGCGGATGGCGGCCTGGGCGGCGGCAAGACGGGCCACAGGCACGCGATAGGGTGAACAGGAGACATAATCGAGGCCAACCTCTTCGCAGAAATCGATTGTCTCCGGGTCACCGCCGTGTTCCCCGCAAATCCCCAGTTTGATCTCCGGCCGCACGGCCCTGCCCTTTTCCACACCGATGCGGACAAGCGAACCGACACCCTCACGATCAAGGGTGACAAACGGGTCCATGGGGTAAATCCCGGCCTCGGCGTATTCCCGCAGGAACTGCCCGGCATCATCACGGCTGATGCCAAGCGAGGTCTGCGTGAGGTCATTGGTGCCGAACGAGAAGAACGCAGCCTCACCGGCGATCGCATCGGCGATCAGGCAGGCACGGGGCAGCTCGATCATCGTACCGACCATGTAATCGACCTTCTGGCCTGTTTCGGCTTCCACTTCTCCGGCCACGTCATCGATAATACGGCGGCAGAAGGTGACCTCTTCAACAGTTGCCGCCAGCGGGACCATAATCTCGGCTGTCACCGGGGCCTGGCCTTCCTTCTGGACAAGGCTGGCAGCCTCAAAGATGGCCCGGGCCTGCATGGCGCAAATCTCAGGATAGGTGATCGCCAGACGGCAGCCCCGATGCCCCAGCATGGGGTTGTTCTCGTTCAGTTTGATCGCCCGTTCACGGGCCACCCGCAACGAAACCCCGGCTGCCTCGGCGACTTCAGCCAGTTCGGTCTCGCCATGGGGCAGGAATTCGTGCAGGGGCGGATCAAGCAGCCGGATCGTGACCGGCAGGCCTTCCATGATCCGGAAGAGTTCAGCGAAATCCTGACGCTGCATCGGCAAGAGTTTCGCCAGTGCCGTCTGCCGTCCGGCCTCGTCCGGGGCCATGATCATCTCGCGCATGGCAACGATCCGGTCGGCATCGAAGAACATATGTTCGGTGCGGCTGAGCCCGATCCCCTCGGCACCGAAATCACGCGAGGTGCGGGCATCAAGCGGGGTTTCCGCGTTGGCCCTGATCCCCATGCGGCGGCGTTCATCAGCCCAGCTGATGAGGGTGGCAAAGGCCCCGGAAAGTTCAGGCTGAATGGTCGGCAGAACCCCGGCGAAAATCTCCCCGGTGCTGCCGTCAATGGTGATCTGGTCACCACTGCTGACCGTTGTCTCACCGATGGTGATGGTGCCCTCATCTTCATTGATGCGGACTTCGCTGGCCCCGCAGACGCAGGCCCGGCCCATGCCGCGGGCAACCACCGCCGCGTGGCTTGTCATGCCGCCCCGGGCAGTGAGAATTCCGGTCGCTGCGTGCATCCCGTGAATATCCTCAGGGCTTGTTTCGAGCCGCACAAGAATGACCGGATGCCCGCCGGCAGCCCTTTCCTCGGCCTTGTCTGCGGTCAGGACAATCTCACCTGAGGCCGCCCCGGGGGATGCCGGCAGACCACGGGTCAACGGTGCTTCGGCCCCGGTTTTATCAAGGCTGGGGTGCAGCAACTGATCAAGAGATGAAGCCTCGACACGCAGGATCGCCTCATCACGGGTGATCAGCCCCTCTTCGGCCATTTCCACCGCCATCCTCAGTGCAGCCTCGGCGGTACGCTTGCCGCTGCGGGTTTGCAGCATATAGAGCCTGCCCTGCTGGATGGTGAACTCGATATCCTGCATATCGCGGTAATGCTTTTCGAGCAGCAGCCGGGTTTCCGCCAACTGGGCAAAAACCTCGGGCATCTGTTCTTCCATGGAAAGGTCAGGGTTGCCGCTGGTCTCGCGTTCAATGCGGGTCAGGTTGCGCGGCGTCCGGATCCCGGCCACGACATCCTCTCCCTGGGCGTTGACCAGAAATTCCCCGTAAAAAGCGTTCTCCCCGGTTGAGGGATTGCGGGTGAAGGCAACGCCGGTGGCGCAGTCATCACCCATATTGCCGAACACCATGGACTGGATATTGACCGCAGTCCCCCATGATGCCGGAATGTTGTTGAGCCGACGGTAAGTGATGGCCCGCGGGTTCATCCAGCTGCCAAAGACGGCCCCGATCGCCCCCCAGAGCTGCTGGCGCGGGTCTTCAGGGAAAGCCTCCCCTGTTTCGGCCGTGACAATCGCCAGATATTCCCCCACCAGGGTTTCGAGATCATCACCCGGCAGATCGACATCATCAATAATGCCGCGGGAATCTTTCATGTCCTCGAGGGCATCCTCGAACAGCCCGTGATCCACCCCGAGCACGACATCGCTGTACATCTGGATGAAACGGCGGAAGGAATCCCAGGCGAAACGCTTGTCACCGGATTTTTTTTCAAGGCCACGCACCACCTCGGTATTGACCCCGAGATTGAGCACGGTATCCATCATCCCCGGCATCGAGGCACGCGAGCCTGACCGGACTGACAGCAACAGCGGGTTGGCCGGATCACCGAACCGGAGCCCGGTGGCTTCTTCGAGGGAAGCGATCGCCGCATCGACCTGGGCAGCCAGCGTTTCTGGATAGCTGCGGTCGTGATCATAGAACCAGGTGCAGACTTCGGTGGAAAGCGTAAAGCCGGGCGGAACAGGCAGCCCGATGCTGCTCATCTCGGCCAGATTGGCCCCTTTGCCACCAAGCAACTCCCGCATCTCGGCATGGCCTTCGGTCAGCCCGCCACCAAAACTGTAAACCCATTGCTGCATTGGCTGCCCCCTTGTCTTGTCAGGTCAGATCTGACCTCATTACCCTTCAATGGCCGAAAAGTCAGCGATTTCTTCCATGGTGGCCCGGATCAGGGCCAGCAGACCAAGCCGGTTCAACCGGATGGCCGGATTATCATCATTGACTGTCACGTGATCAAAAAAACTGTCAATCGGGGCGCGCAATCCACCGAGGGATTGCATCCGCTTGATGGCCGCCTCGGTATCCCCCACCGGGCTGGCGGCAATTGCCGTGATGCGGTCATAAAGCGCCTTTTCCGTATCATCACCGAGCAGGCTTTCATCGACATCAGCAGCAAACCGTCGGCCATCCTTCTTTTCTTCGGCGGCGAGAATATTGGCCGCCCGCTTATAGCCAGCCAGAAGCGCCGTGCCATCATCGCTGCCGATAAAGTCATCAAGGGTTTCGGCAAGACGGCAAAGATGGTTCAGGTCATCATGACGGCTGTCGGTATCACGGATCACTGCTGCAACACGATCATGACGGATACCGCGATCACGCAGCCAGACTTTCAGCCTGTCGTGGAAAAACGGCATCAGGGTTTCGGGGGGCTTATCGAAACCATGGGCGGTGGCGGCGGCTGCAAAAACCGGGGCCAGCGGAATATCGGCCCCGCTCTCGGCAATGATTCGGATCACCCCGAGGGCAGCACGGCGCAGGGCAAACGGGTCTTTCGAGCCCGTCGGCACAGCCCCGATCCCGAAAAACCCGACAAGGGTATCGATCTTGTCTGCAAGGGCGACGATGCGGCCGGTTTCACTGGCCGGGATAACATCGCCCGGGCCTTCAGGGCGGTAGTGTTCGGCAATACCGTCGGCGATGGCAGCCGGTTCGTTGGCATGGCGGGCAAGATAGCCGCCCATGATCCCCTGTACTTCGGGGAATTCGCCGACAGTCTGCGAGATCAGGTCAGCCTTGGCGAGCAACCCGGCACGGCGCGCCTCAGCACCATCCACGCCTGTATCCCGGGCCAGCATTTCGGCCAGTACCGCCATCCGCTCGGCTTTCTGCCCCATGCTGCCGAGGCCTTCAAAAAAGGCGATCCCGGACAGATTGCCGACCATGGTTTCCAGCGCGGTGGCACGATCCTGTTCCCAGAAAAACCGGGCATCAGCCAGGCGGGCCCGCAGAACCCGCTCGTTGCCTGCACGGATAACAGCATCCCGGGCATCATCGGCGATCATGTTTGAGACAGTCGCAAAATAGGGGGCGAGACGGCCGGACTGATCTTCGAAACTGAAATATTTCTGGTGGCTGCGCATGGAGGTCACCAGAATTTCTTCCGGCAGATCCATAAAATCATCATCAATCCTGCCGACAATCACCCGCGGGTATTCCACCAGCCCGGCAACCTCTTCCAGCAGCCCCTGATCATCACGGGCAGTGACACTGTTTTCGGCCGCCAGCGCCGCCAGCCCTTCGGTGATCATCGCCTTGCGGTCGTTACGGTCGGCGATCACTGCCGCCGCCTTCAGCACAGCATCATAACCGGCACTGCCATCAAGGGTGATCAGCCCGTCAGCGAAAACGCGGTGGCCTTCGGTTTCATTCCCGAAAGCGATCGTCATGCCGCCACCCAGATCAACCGAACCGGCGAGGGGCTGGCCATCAAACAATACCGTGATCCGATGCAGCGGGCGCACCCAGCCTTTGCGGGAGACACCCCAGCGCATCGTCTTCGGCCAGGTGAAGCCCGCGATGATACGGCTGACCAGCTCAGGCAGAACATCGGTTGCCGGGCGCCCTTTGCGGCTGATCACGGCAAACAGAAACTCACCTTTCGGGGTGGCGCGGATTTCGGCTTCATCGCGGCTGATCCCGGCGGATTTGAGGAACCCGGCAACCGCCTGTTCCGGGGCATCCGCCCGCGGGCCACGGCGTTCTTCATGGATATCGGCTTCACGGTCAGCGATCCCGGAAACAGCAACAGCCAATCGCCGCGGGCCGGACCAGGATTGTGCATTCTCACCACCAAGCCCGGCTTCCGCCAGCCCGGCCATGATCGCATCGCGCAGCCGGGTTTCAGCAGCAGCCTGCATCCGGGCCGGGATTTCCTCGCCGAAAAGTTCAAGGAAGAGTTCAGCCATCGGCCTGCCCCCCCTGGCTGCGACCTGCCTCGACCCAGGCTTCGCAACAGGCTTTTGCCAGTGCCCGCACCCGGCCGATATAGCCCTGCCGTTCGGCGACCGAGATCACCCCGCGGGCATCGAGCAGGTTGAACAGATGGCTGGCCTTCATGCACTGATCATAGGCCGGCAGCGGCAGCGGCGTCTCCCCGGCGAGCAGGCTGGCGCATTCCTTTTCGGCATCCTCGAAATGGCGCATCAGCATGGCGGTGTCGGCACGCTCGAAATTGTGGTGCGAGTAATCGATCTCAGCCTGTTTGAAAATATCACCATAGACCTTGCCGCCCTGATCCTTGGGTACGCCGTCCCAATCCAGATCATAGACATTGTCGATCCCCTGAATGAACATCACCAGCCGTTCGAGCCCGTAGGTCAACTCAACAGGGACGGGATCACATTCAATACCGCCGACCTGCTGGAAATAGGTGAACTGGGAGACTTCCATGCCGTCACACCAGACTTCCCAGCCAAGCCCGGCCGCCCCGAGGGTCGGGGATTCCCAGTCATCCTCGACAAAACGGATATCGTGGTCTGCCGGATCAAGGCCGATCGCCTTGAGCGAACCGAGATAAAGATCCTGGCTGTCGAGCGGTGACGGCTTCATGATCACCTGAAACTGATAGTAATGCTGCAACCGGTTGGGGTTTTCGCCATAACGACCATCCACCGGGCGGCGCGAAGGCTGGACATAAGCCGCCCGCCAGACATGATCAGGGCCAAGCGCACGCAGGGTTGTCGCCGGGTGAAAGGTCCCGGCCCCGACCTCCATATCATAGGGCTGGAGGATGACGCAGCCCTGCTCAGCCCAGTATTGCTGGAGCGTCAGAATAATCGATTGAAAACTGCTGGCGGATGAAGCGGGTGTGGCGGTCATGATCCGTAACCTGAATGTTGTGGCGCACCATAATGGATTGCCGTTATCTCATCAACCTTTGATCGGGCATTCCGGTTTGCTGCAGGCGGCATCGACCCAGTCCCCGCATACCGCGCACTGGGTGAGATCGACAGTTTCCGTCTTGTTTTCCTGCTTTTCCTGCGCGGCCTTGCCGTTGCGCTTTTCGATAACACGAAACAGAAACCAGACGACGGCAAGGATCAGGATCAGGAAAAAGATTTTCTGGGGCGTAAACATCAGTGGCGTGTCCTTCTAGAGACCGAAGCGGCTGCGTTCCAGTTTTTCCGTCAGTGCATCGATGAGGCTGTCGACAGAAGCATCAGCCAGCGCACCGCTGACACCGCCGCCCCCGAGCCCAAGCAGCGACCGTTTCGGCTGCATCAGCCGGATATCAACCTTCTCGCCGAAGCGGTTTTCAAGTTCCTGGCGCAATTCCCCCGTCTTGTCGGCGAGACCCAGGCTGATTGAGGCCTGGCCTGTCCAGAACGCCCCGGAAAAGAGATCGGCATCTTCACCAGCGAGCCGCGAGCCGCGACGGCGTTTCACCATGGTGATGAACTGGTCATGGATATCCTGCTGCAGACCCTTGAGATGGGCAATATCATCAGGGCTTTCGGGGCTGAACGGATCGAGCATTCCCTTGCGGGTACCGGCGGTGTAGACGCGGCGGCTGACGCCGATTTTCTCGATGGCCTTGTCAAACCCGAACCCGGCGGAGACCACCCCGATCGACCCGACCACCGAGGCCGGGTTGACGATAATCTCATCCCCCGCGCAGGCCAGCCAGTAGCCGCCCGAGGCTGCCACGTCCTCGACAAAACTGATGACGGGGATATTTTTCGCCTTGCTGAGATGGCGGATGCGGCCCGCGATCAGCGCTGATTGCACCGGTGAGCCGCCGGGAGAATTAATCACCAGCGCGACGGCTTTCGCGCCTTTCTGGTTGAAGGCACGGTCGATCACCGGGGCCAGCCCGGCCATCGACAGCCCCCGCCGCATGGTTGAGGATGCCGCAATGACCCCCTGGAGCCGGATCACCGGCACCACCGGTCTGGATGAACGAAACGGGCGCAAGAGAAATCTGATCATGGGGGCAGTATGGTCATTTTCAGGGGGATTTTCCAGCCCTCATTGCGGGGATGATGAAGGGCTATCAGGAAGCGGCGGCAGGCGGTACTGGCGGCCCGGAGCTTTCATGCCGAGCGCCGCGCAATCATGGCTGATTGCCTGCATGGTGGCGGTGAGTGTGTTGCTGTCATCACGGAGGATCAGCGGCGGCAGCATCACCAGCCGGCCCCGCAGCCCCTTGCGCGCCGAGACCAGAATCCGGATTGCCGGCTGCCCGGGGCGGGAATGGACTGCCCGCAGAACAGTCTCGCCAAGATGATGCTCACCACAGGCGGCAAGGATGTCGGGCAGACGATCAGCCCGGCTGATCAGTGTCATGCCGCCACGGTCGGCCAAGAGACCGGCAGCGACCCTGATCCAGCCACCGAGATCATCACCGGCCATGGCGGTGCGGCGGCGCGGTGTGGATGACAGTGACGAGGCTTCATCATTATAGGGAGGATTGAAGAAAACGTGATCATGGCGTCCCGCAAGCCCGGCCATGGCAGCGTTATCGTGGATATCGGCATGGATCGCCGCCAGCCTGTCGCTGAGATCGTTTTCACTGATATTGCGGCCGAGCAGCCCTGCCATCAGTGGATCACGTTCAATGGCGGTGATCTGCATCTGCGGGCAGCGGCGGGCAAGGGCGAGGCTGGCGGCACCGCCACCGGCACCGAGCTCCACCACATGGCGGCAGTCAGCATCGACAGCGGCCGCGACCAATACGGCATCGGTGGTCGCCCGGAACCCTTCATCCGCCTGCCAGAGTTTCAGGCTGCCATCATACCAGGGCGTGCAGGTAAGACCCGGTTCAATCGTCATAGAACTGCCCTGCGGCGCGCAACACGCGTTCCGCCTGCATGACGGAATCTTCATCCACCGCCAGCCGTCTCGGGAACAGCATATTGCTGGCCCCCAGCAGGTCCGACATATAGGCATCACGGATCGCATAGGGAATCCCGGCATCCTTCAGCAGGGCTTCGATATAGGAGATGCGGACAGGCTCGCTGAGCGTCAGGATATCTTTCATAGGGGCAGTCTAGCGGCAAATCCTGTTGCGGAAAAGACATTGCAGGCTTGACTTGGCCCCTGCCTGCGGTATGACCATGCCATGACAACACCCAGTCTTACGCCTCTTCTTGATCTGACCGATGACCTCATGCAACAGGTCAACGCGATCATTGTTGACCGGATGCAGAGCGAGATTGATCTGATCCCCAGCCTGGCCGGTCATCTGGTGTCTTCCGGCGGCAAACGGATGCGACCGGTGCTGACGCTGGCCGGGGCACTGGCGACAGGGGCGGCCGATGATCGGGCGGTAAAACTTGCCGCAGCGGTGGAGTTTATCCATACCGCGACCCTGCTCCATGATGATGTGATTGACGACAGCGCGATGCGCCGCGGCCAGCAGACTGCGAATATCATCTGGGGTAATGAAGCCAGCGTGCTGGTAGGCGATTTTCTCTTTGCCCGGGCGTTCGAGCTGATGGTGGAAACCGGTGATATCACGGTGCTCGGGCGGATCGCTTCCGCCTC
>JBMHCY010000020.1:0-2628 GCA_049889655.1 Puniceispirillales bacterium (SeqCode) | reverse complement strand
CACCCAGCCCTTTGCCGGGCTCAGCACCCTCGAAAACATCA
The DNA here is from genome assembly GCA_049889655.1 of Puniceispirillales bacterium (SeqCode). Lineage (GTDB taxonomy): Bacteria > Pseudomonadota > Alphaproteobacteria > Puniceispirillales > UBA1172 > UBA1172. The sequence continues at coordinate 2,587 of JBMHCY010000020.1, read as the reverse complement.
TGGTCGGGGCCTATACCGATCAGCATGATACCGCCGCCGCCCGCAAAAGGGCCGAAGAGGTCGCCGAAACTGTCGGCATGACATCGATGCTCGGGCAGACTGCCGATGGCTTGACCGTCGCCAGCCGCAAACGGCTTGAATTGGCGCGGGCGCTCGCCACCAACCCGAAACTGTTGCTGCTCGATGAAGTGATGGCCGGGCTCAACCCCACGGAAATTGATGATATCGTCCATGTGATCAAGGGCATCCGTGATACCGGCGTGACGATATTCCTGATCGAGCACGTCATGAAGGCGGTGATGAATCTTTCCGACCGCACCTATGTTCTCAATGATGGCAAGTTGATCGCTACCGGAACGCCGCAATCCGTGGCCGCCGATCCGACCGTGATCGAAGCCTATCTTGGCCATGGTGCGGCCAAGGCGATGGCGGGGTAGGGAAGCATGAGCAGGATTGTTGTCAAAGACCTGTCTGCCGGTTATGGCTTCGTCAATGTCCTTCGGGATGTCTCGCTGGAGATCGATACCGGAGAGATCGTTGCGGTTCTGGGCAGCAATGGTGTCGGCAAGACAACGCTCAACAACACGCTGTCAGGGCTGATCAGGCCGACCAGCGGCGAGATTCGCTTTGATGATGAGATGATCTCCGGCCGTTCGCCTGCTGAGATCGTCAATATGGGGCTGATCCATGTGCCGGAAGGGCGGAAGCTGTTCCCTAATCTTTCTGTTCGTGACAACCTTGAATTGGGCAGTTACCGCCGCGGCAAGGGCAACCGCGAGACGAATATCGATCAGGTGCTGGATATCTTCCCGAAACTGCGGGAGCGGATCGACCAGACTGCGGGGACGCTTTCTGGGGGTGAACAGCAGATGGTGGCTATCGGCCGCGGGCTGATGAGCGAGCCGAAAGTCCTGATTCTTGATGAGCCGTCTTTAGGGCTCTCACCGTTGCTGGTGGAACAGATGTTCGAGTTGATCAAGCGGATCAACGAAACCGGCCTCGCGATCCTGCTGGTCGAACAGAATGTCATCCAGTCGCTGGCGATTGCCGATCGTGCCTATGTGATCGAAGAAGGCGCGGTGAGCATTTCCGGCAAGGCTGAAGAATTGCGCGAAAACAACGATCTCAAGAAATCCTATCTCGGTCTTTGATGCCGTCTGATCGCTACCCCGCTATCGGGCCGTAAAGCCTCCATCGGCAACAATCACCTGGCCGGTGATGAACGATGCCGCGCCGGAGAGCAGGAACGCAATGACCTGGGCAATCTCATCAGCCTCACCATAGCGGCCAAGCGGGATGCTGTCGGTGATCCGGGCCACATAAGCAGGATCGGCACGGGATGCCGCCGTCATCGGTGTTGCGATCGGCCCCGGGGCAACAGCATTGACACGGATATTATCGGCAGCCAGTTCGAGTGCCATGGATCGGGCCAGCCCGTTCACCCCTGATTTCGATGCAGCATAGGCGGCGGCCTCGTGATGGCCGACCAGCCCGATCTGGCTTGAAATGAAAACAATCGATCCGGCCTCGCTCTCTTTGAGGGAAGGTGTTGCCGCCCGTGCCAGTTCAAAAGCCGCATTGAGGTTGATATCGAGGATCTGCCGCCAGTCTTCGGTTTCAGTCTCAAGGCTCGTCAGTCTCTTGATCACCCCGGCAGCGGCAACAACCCCATCGATGCCGCCATGCCTTTCAGCCACCTCAGCTACAGCCCGGTGGAGGGCAGGGGTATCGGTCACATCGAGGCGCAGGCAATCCTGAGGGGCGATGATGCCAGCAAGGGTTGCCTGCTGTTCATCATTGATCACTGTTCCCGCCACTGTTGCCCCGAGGGCGGTGGCCAGTTTCACCGTGGCAAGACCAATGCCTGAGCCGGCACCGGTTACAAAGACAGTTCTATTGACAAGCGAGATCATCCATGGCGTCCTTGAATACTCCTTAACAGCGTTGCACAGGTCTGGCTTGTGATGAAGAAGATTCTTGTCATTGTTCCGTTTCCCATGTCCGCAGAAAACCTGGCGTCACGCCGTGATCAGCTGAAGGCTGTTGACCTGAGCGATGCGCTGGATTTCACCTTCCGACCGGTCAAGGCCGCCCCGAAAAATTACGTCAGCCAGGCGGATATGGTGCTCGCCGATATCAGCATCTATGAAGCCGGGATGGATGCCGAAAAGGAAGGTTTTGATGCTGTCTGTATCGATACGATGAGCGATTCCGGTGTTGCTGCGCTGCGCTCACATTTATCGATACCGGTGGTTGGGCCCGGGCGTGTTGCCATGCTGGAGGCGATGGCGCTTGGTCAGCGGTTTTCGATCGTCACCATGTGGCAGAAATGGCGTCATCTCTATGACAAGACGGTGGCCGATCTGGGGATACAGCACGCGCTGGCATCAGTACGATCCATTGATGTCGCCCCGGATAATCAGGCTTTGCTTGGCGGCAAGGAGGATGAAATTTTCCCGCTGCTGGAAAATGCGGCCCGGCTGGCGATTGAGGAAGACCGGGCGGATGTGATCATCCTCGGGTCAACGACCATGCATCAGGCCCATGGCTGGCTCAGCACGCGGCTGGATGTGCCGGTGATCAATCC
>JBMHCY010000019.1:0-2739 GCA_049889655.1 Puniceispirillales bacterium (SeqCode) | reverse complement strand
CCAAAGCCGCCCCATGGTCTATCCTTCCACAACAAGACGCGGGTCGGTGAGCTGCCCTGTCACGGCAGAGGCAGCGACGGTATAGGGCGAGGCCAGATAAACCTTTGAACTGGCCGCCCCCATGCGGCCTTTGAAATTGCGGGCCGTCGAAGAAAGGCATACCTGATCCTCGGCAAGCCTGTCTTCACCGTAGCCGGCGCAGATCCCGCAGGCATTACCAAGGAATTCAGCCCCGGCTTCTTCAAGAATTTTCATGATCCCGTCGGCTTCAGCACGCTGCTGGTCTTTCAGGCTGGCCGGGGCGACCTTGAGCGTGATCCCCGACGCAATGCGGCGGCCCTTGAGCACTCGGGCGGCGGCGGCAAGATCAACATATTTTGCCCCGGTACAGGCCCCGATATAGGCGACGTGAAAATCAGTCTTGCTGAAAACCGCCGCGTCATCAGCGTTTGCCGGTGAATGGGGGGCGGCGATTTGCGGGGCGAGCGTCGCGGCATCAAAATCGATGACTTCGCCGTTACTGCCCGCTGTTTCTATCTGGTAATCCTGCCAGTCATCAGGCACCTGACCGCCTGCATCGCGGATATAGGCCACGGTTTTTTCATCAGGGGCAATAAGCCCCGCCTGCCCCCCAAGTTCAGCCGCCATGTTCGACATGGTCATGCGGTCCTGCATTGAGAGATCAGCGATCGCTTCGCCTGCATACTGGATCGCCTGATAGCGGCCACCGCCCATGCCGATGCGGCGGCAGGTTGCCAGCATCATGTCTTTCGCCGTGACCATGGGGCCAAGATGGTTCCGCCATCGGATCAGGATCGTTTCCGGCACTTTTAGCCAGATCTCCCCTGTCGCCAGCACACCGGCCATTTCCGTAGCCCCGATCCCGAACATATAAGCCCCGAACGCACCACCCGTGGGAGAATGGCTGTCACCGCCGACACAGAACATCCCCGGGGCAAGATGCCCCCGTTCAGGCAGGACAACATGGCAGATACCCTGTTCATCGTAGAAATGGGCAATGTCCTGATCGACCACCCATTGCCTTGTCAGTGCCTGGATCGCCTGGCTTTCAGGGTTTTCGGCAGGCACATAGTGATCGGTGACGACAACGACCTTGCTGCTGTCCCAGACATTGCAGCCCAGCCTTTCCAGCACCGGCTTGACCCGGCGGGGGCCGCCGGAATCATGAATCATCGCCAGATCAACCTTGCAGATCACGATATCTCCGGGAGAAAGATCGGCTTTCCCTGAGGCACGCGAAACAAGTTTTTCGGCAAGCGTTTGCATGAATAAACCCTAGCATAGATTGGCAGGCGCAGATAAAATTCCGCGAAGCGATGACTATAATTAGAATTAATGAAAACTGGCGTTGTTTCAATGCCGATGGAGCCATTTTATGCCACTGATTGAATGCACGCTGATCAAAGGATATGACGAAGATACCCGCCGGATGCTGGCCGAACGCGTGACAGATGCAGCCTGTTCGACGATCGGGGCGGCCCCTGATTTCGTGACTGTCACCATCAAGGAAGTCGACCCGGCCAACTATATGCGCGGCCGCACCCGGCGCACCCCGGCCAGTGCACCGCAACAGCCGGAAGCGATCATTAAGGCGTTTCTGGCTGCCATGGAACAGCGTGATCTGGCCACGGCACAATCGTTTCTTGCCGATGATTTCACCATGGTGTTCCCGGGCAATGCCTGTTTCACAACACTGGAAGAACTCATCGCCTGGGCCCGTGAACGCTATCAATCCGTCTCCAAAACCTTTGAGGCTTTCGATGTCAGTTATCACGGGCTGGATGCGGTTGTGCACTGCCACGGTACGCTTGCAGGACACTGGCTCGATGGCAGCCCGTTCAGCGGCATCCGTTTTATCGACCGCTTCACCCTGAGCCAGGGCAGGATCACCTCCCAGAAGGTGTGGAATGATCTGGCGGAAATGCGCCCGTCATGACCCGGCTTTCCCCCGAACAGATGGTGCGTGACTATTTCCGCGGTGTGGATGAGGAAAACATCGATCTCATCTTTTCCACCCTTGCCGATGATTGTGTCTTTTCGGTTGAAACCCATGGTGTGAACCTGACAGGCCATGATGCGATCAGGGGAATGTTCGAACGGCTGTGGGCGCATCATCAATGGGTGCGCCATGACCAGTTTCACTTTGTCGAAGGCAGATCAGGCGATGATATCGCTGTCCGTTTCAGGGTGACCAACAAACTCCATGATGATCAGCTGGTCTATAAATCGAACTGCAATTTCTTCACCATCAGTGACGGCAAATTTTCCAGCGTCCGGGTTTATATGGCGGGTGAGAACACGCTTGATCGCAAGGCCTGATCAATGATCATGGTCTGAGGCGGCATCAAGCATCGATCTGATCATGGCATCACGGGGGACAGGCGAAACAGGATACGCCGCCCGGGAATGGCTGAGCCCCAACCCCAGCAGCATCTCAACTTTCTTGTAGGTCAGCGGGCCGGGATTGATCACCGGCACATCCAGCCGCGTGCTGAGCCAGCCATGGGCCTGATGCATGGTCGTTGACCCGAGGATGATCACATCCGCCCGGTCTTCCTCAATCGCCAGCCGGGCCGCGTTTTCCAGCAGCGGGAAAATTTCATCCTCCTTGCCGCCAAGCAAAGCCTGATTATCCGGGGCGACATCAATGGATCGTACTGATGCCAGCGCGTGCTGTATCCCCAGATCGGCCACCGTCTTGTCATAGAGATGACGCCA
>JBMHCY010000018.1:0-11540 GCA_049889655.1 Puniceispirillales bacterium (SeqCode) | reverse complement strand
CCAGCCCAGAAAGAGGCGGTGGAGCATCTTGAAGGGCCGCTGCTGGTGCTCTCCGGGGCGGGGACGGGCAAGACACGGGTGCTGACAAGCCGGCTTGCCCAGTTGCTGGCCACCGGTACGGCCAAGCCCTGGAATATCCTCGCGGTGACCTTCACCAACAAGGCTGCGCGCGAAATGAAAGATCGTGTCGCGAAGATGATCGGCCCGGCGGTGGAACAGGTCTGGTTCGGGACGTTTCACGCTCTCGCCGCGCGGATTCTGCGCCGTCATGCCGAATGTGTCGGCCTCAAATCGAATTTCACCATCCTCGATACCGATGATCAGTTGCGGCTGATCAAGCAGTTGATGGAAGCCGCCGGGCTTGACCCGAAACGGTATCCGCCGCGCATGGTGCTGGCCACGATCAGCCGCTGGAAGGACAAGGGCCTGACCCCGGCCAAGGTTTCCCCATCTGAGGAAATGGAACTCGCCGAAGGGTCAGGGGCCGATCTCTACCGCCAGTATCAGCAAAGGCTGCTCGAACTGAACGCCTGCGATTTCGGCGATCTGCTGCTGCATAACCTGACCATCTTCAATGACTATCCCGATATTCTGGCTGAATATCATCAGCGGCTGACCCATCTGCTCGTTGATGAATATCAGGATACGAATGTCGCGCAATATCTCTGGATCAGGCTGCTGGCCCAGAAAAACCGTAATCTCTGCTGCGTCGGCGATGATGACCAGTCGATCTATGGCTGGCGCGGGGCCGAGATCACCAACATGCTTAAGTTTCAGGATGTCTATCCCGAAGCCCATGTCATTCGGCTTGAGGAAAACTACCGTTCCACCGGGCATATTCTGGCAGCGGCCTCGGCGGTGATCGCCAATAACGAATCCCGCCTCGGCAAATCGCTTTACACCAGCACGGCGGAAGGCGAGCCGATCCGGATCAACGGCTATTGGGACGGCTCAAGCGAGGCCCGGGCGGTATCAGACACGATCGAAGGGCTGAAAAAAACCGAGGATGTTGATTACAACACCATTGCTGTTCTCGTTCGGGCCGGTTTCCAGACCCGCGAGTTCGAAGAACGCTTTATCCAGATCGGGCTGCCTTATCGGGTGGTGGGGGCGAAATTCTATGAACGGCAGGAAATCAGGGATGCCGTGGCGTATCTTCGGGTGATCGCCCAACCGGCCGATGACCTGGCTTTCGAGAGGATTATCAACACCCCGCGGCGGGGTATCGGTGCGGCGACGATCCAGACAGTTCAGCAACTGGCCCGGGCGCAATCCATGCCGATGCTGTCGGCGGCTGAAACCCTGCTTGCCACTGATGAGCTGAAACCGGCGGCGCGGCGCAACCTTGCGGCGATCGTCAATGCCTTCATCACCTGGCGGCAGGATGCTGAGACCCTGGCCCATACCGAACTGGCGATGAAGGTGCTTGATGAAAGCGGCTATACGGCCTTCTGGCAGAACCAGAAAACACCTGAGGCCGAAGGTCGGCTTGAAAACCTCAAGGAACTGGTCAGTGCCATGGAAAGTTTTGAAAACCTCGGCGGTTTTCTCGAACATATCTCACTGGTCATGGATGGCGACAACACGGTCAATGACGGTGAAGTGACGCTGATGACACTGCACGCCGCCAAGGGGCTTGAATTTGAGACAGTGTTTCTGCCCGGCTGGGAAGAAGGCCTGTTTCCGTCGCAGCGGACCCTCGATGAAAAGGGTGGCAGCGGGCTTGAGGAAGAACGCCGCCTCGCCTATGTCGGTATCACCCGGGCTGAACGCCGGTTGTATATCTCCTATTCATCGTCACGGCGGGTGCACGGGCTCTGGCAGTCGGCAATCCCGTCTCGGTTTATTGCCGAATTGCCCCGGGAAACCCTCATTGAGGATGTCGAACAGGGCATGATCGGGGCCACCAGCACGGCTGTGATCAACACCGATTTCAGCCAGTTGGCCCCCACCGCAGGCGGTGGCTACGGCCCGGGCTGGTCACGGCTTAAGCAACGGCGGCTGGCCGGGGCTGAACCGGCCCGCGCCCCGGGCGAGCATTCCCCCGGGCTCAGCGGCCAATCGACCTATACGATCGGTGACCGGGTGTTTCATCTTAAATTCGGCAACGGCAATGTCATCTCGGTGGACGGCGATAAACTCACCATCGCGTTTGACAAAGCCGGGGAAAAGAAGGTCGTGGCCGGTTTTGTCGAACTGGTGCGTAAAGGGGGCTAGATGGCAGACTGGCAGATCAGCCTTGAAGTGACCGGCGGGTCGGCTGAAAGCGGCCATATCTTTGCTGATTTTCTCGCCGCTGCCGTTGATGCTGAGGCCGTCTCGCTGCACCGCGATGATGCGGATGGCGCGCCCTGGATGATCGAGGTGCTCACCGAAGACAAGCCTGATCAGGCGCGGATCAATGCAGCACTGGCTGAGGCCACGGGGCTTGCCGGCGGGGCTGCCAGCAGCGTCACCATCGCCCGTCTTGAGCAAAAGGACTGGCTGGCCGAGAATCGCAAATCCTTTCCGCCGCTCGCCATTGGCCCGTTCTGGGTCTATGGCACCCATATCGACAGCCCTGTTCCCGCAGGCAAGATCGGGCTTTGCCTTGATGCCGGTCAGGCGTTCGGTTCCGGCACGCACGCCACCACCTCTGGCTGCATGACGATGATCGAGCGGCATCTGCCCCGCGAGGGGGATTTGCGGATTGCCGATATTGGCTGCGGCAGCGGCATTCTGGCCATGGCGGCAGCGAAATGGAACCCCTGGGCGGAGATCATTGCTGTCGACAATGATCAAAAGGCTGTTGAAACCACGGCCGAAAATGCTGCCCGCAATGCGGTTGATATCGCGATCACCGCCGGTGTTTCCGACGGTTATGCCGATGCGCTGGTTCAGGATCACGCCCCGTTTGACATGATCCTTGCCAATATCCTGCCGGGCCCGCTCATTGCCATGGCGGCTGATGCCGCTGCCGCCCTTGACAGGGAAGGGGTGCTGATCCTCTCTGGGTTGCTGGAAAGCCAGCAGCAGCAGGTCCTGGCAGCCCATGAAGCCGTGGGGCTGATCGCCATTGACAGCACGATCGTCTCCGGCTGGGCGGCGCTGGTGCTGTGCCACCGGGGGGAGGGCTAGACGATGGCGGCAACACCGATCCTTGCAGCCCTGCGCCAACGCCTTGCCGCGGCAGGTGTTGACGGGATGCTGATCCCCCGCGGTGATGCGTTCAACGGCGAAGAGGTTCCCCCTGCCGATGCCAGGCTCGCCTTTGTGAGCGGTTTTACCGGGTCAGCAGGGCTGGGGATTGTCACGTCCGGGGCTGCGATGCTGTTCAGTGACGGCCGCTACACCCTGCAGATGCAGAACCAGAAAGCTGCCGGTTGGGATTGCCGCACCATGCCCGAAACCCTGCCGGAAGACTGGCTTCTGGCCAATCATGAAGAGGCAACGATCGGCTTTGATCCGATGCTGATGCCGGTCAATGCCTACCGGCGGCTCGACAAAAAACTGAAGCCTGGCGGGATCAGCCTTGTCCCTCTTGACCGCAACCCGGTTGATGCAGTCTGGCCTGATCGGCCGGCGGCACCCGCAACCCCGGCTTTCAGCTTTGATGAGGATGTCGCGGGGATGACCCGGGGTGACAAGATCAAGGCTGTGTTGGGCCATCTTGATGAGGCTGCGGGCAAGCCCCGGCAGATGCTGATAACAGACCCGGCGGCACTCTGCTGGCTGCTTAACATTCGCGCCCGCGATCTTGAAAACACGCCCTTTCTGCTGGCCTTTGCGATCCTTGCCGATGACGGGGTGGTTGATCTCTATGCCGAAGCCGGTCGTCTTGCGGCGGTATCGCCGGATTTGCTGCGCTGCCATCCGCCGTCACAGCTGGCCGATGATCTTGCCGCCTGTCAGGGGCGTGTTCATGTCGATCCGGCGACCTGCCCTTACGGGCTCTTTCAGGCGATTGCGGCTGAGGTGGTTGAAGGCGAAAACCCTGTCACCCTGATGAAAGCCCGCAAGACTGCGGCCGAACGGGCAGCGTTTGAGGCTGTCCATCATACTGATGCAGTGGCGATGATCCGCTTTCTGCACTGGTTCGACCGGACGATCACCGAAAGGCCGATCAGGGAGACCGAGGTTGATGACGCGCTCATCCGTTTCCGCGGGGAGTCGGAAGATTTCCTCTGCCCGAGTTTTGCGACCATCTGCGGCGGTGGCGGCAACGGGGCGATTGTCCATTACCGGGCCCTGCCCGGAGAGGACCAGGCCATCCCCCGCGACAGCCTCTGCCTGATTGACAGCGGTGGCCAGTATCGTCATGCGACCACCGATATCACCCGCACCATCGCCACCGGCACACCCCCGCGGCATATGGCCGAGGCGTTCACCCATGTGTTGCGGGCCCATATTGCGCTGGCGACCTGCCGTTTTCCGGTATCAACCGATGGTATCCAGCTTGATGCGATCACCCGTGCGCCGCTCTGGCAGGCAGGCATGGATTTTGCCCATGGAACCGGCCACGGTGTCGGCTGCTGCCTCTCCGTGCATGAAGGACCGGCGAGCATTTCCAAACGCAGCACGCGGGCGATCGAGCCGGGGATGATCCTTTCCAATGAGCCCGGCTATTACGTCGCGGGGGAGTTTGGGATCAGGATCGAAAACCTCGTTCATGTCACAGAGGATGAACCCGGGGCCATGCTGCGGCTCGATACCATCAGTCTGGTGCCGATTGACCGGCGGCTGATCATTCCGGGGCTGATGTCGGCGGCAGAGATTGACTGGCTTAACGCCTATCACCGCCGTATCGGTGATGAGATCGGCCCAAAGATCGCCGCCACCGGTGAGGCTGACCTGATCGCCTGGCTCGAGGCTGCCATTGCGCCTGTCGGCTAACCCCCGATGAGGTTGAGCCAATCATCTTCAGACAGAATGGTGATGCCAAGGTCGGCGGCCTTTTTCGCCTTGCTGCCGGCATCTGCCCCGACGATCACGTAATCGGTCTTGCCGGAAACCGAGCCGGCGACTTTCGCACCGAGGGATTCAGCCCGGGCCTTGGCCTCAGCCCGGCTCATCTTTTCCAGCGTCCCGGTGAAGACAACAGTCTTGCCGGAAACCGGGCTGTCATCGGCCACCGCTTCCGGGGTGATCGGGGTGATCTGTGCCATCAGGGCGGCCATCACCACCCGGTTGTGGTCATCATTGAGGAACTGCACCAGGTCGCGGGCAACGCTGTCACCGATCTGGTCAATGCGGGTGAGATCATCCCAGGCGGCCCCGGCCATGGTTTCGGCCTCGGCAGCAGCGTCCAGCATGGCCTCGATTGAGGTGTAATGACGGGCCAGCAGTTTTGCCGTCGCCTGGCCGATCTGGCGGATGCCGAGGGCGTAGATCACCCGATCGAGATCAATCTGCCGGCGGGCATTGATCGCGGCAGCCAGATTGTTGGCGGAGACCTCGCCCCAGCCTTCGCGGGCGGCGAGCGTTTCGGTTTTGTCAGGCAAAAGGAACACATCGGCGGGGGTGTTGAGCAACCCGTCAGCGTGCAGTTCTTCCACCAGTTTGCTGCCGAGACCCTCAATATCGAAGGCATCGCGGGAGACAAAATGCTTGAGCCGTTCCACCGCTTGCGCCGGGCAGGAGAGCGCGCCTGTGCACCGCCGCACCGCTTCGCCTTCGGGACGGATGGCCGGGCTGCCGCAGGACGGGCATTGATCAGGGAAGGTGAATATCGCGGCGTTATCGGGGCGTTTGTCATGGCGGACTTCCAGTACCTGGGGGATGACATCCCCGGCACGCTGGATCAGCACGGTATCACCGATCATGATCCCTTTTTCGGTGATATAGTCCTCGTTATGCAGGGTGGCATTGGAAACCACGACGCCGCCGACTGTTACCGGCTTGAGCCGGGCGACCGGGGTCAGCGCGCCGGTGCGCCCCACCTGAATATCGATCCCGTCGAGAACGGTTTCAGCCTTTTCGGCGGCAAATTTATGGGCGATGGCCCAGCGCGGTGACCGGCTCACTTGGCCAAGCCGCTGCTGCCAGTCATGGCGATCGACCTTGTAGACAACGCCATCGATATCATAATCAAGACCGCTGCGCTGTTCGGCAATGGCCGCGTAATGGGCCAGGGCTTCATCCATGGAAGCCGCATGGCGGCTGAGCGGGTTAACGACGAAACCCCAGTCCTGAAGCTGGTTCAGAAAGCCCTGATGCGTCTCGGTGATACTGCTGCTCATCTCACCGGCAGCATAGGCAAAGAACCGCAGCGGCCGGCTTGCGGTGATCGCCACATCCTTCTGGCGCAGGGACCCGGCGGCGGCATTGCGCGGATTGGCAAAAACCTTGCTGCCTGCCGCTTCCTGTGCCGCATTAAGGGCCAGAAAATCGCCGCGTCCCATATAAATCTCGCCGCGAATTTCAGCTATCGCCGGGGATGAGCCGCTGAGCCGGTGAGGGATATCGCCGATCGTCTTCGCGTTTGCTGTCACATCCTCGCCTTCGCTGCCATCACCGCGGGTGACGGCCTGATCCAGCACCCCGTCAACATAGCGCAGGCTGATCGACAGGCCGTCAATTTTCGGTTCGACCGAAAACGGCACAGCAGTGGCATCATCGAGCGCCAGAAAGCGCCGGATGCGCGCCTCGAATTCCCGGGCGTCATCATCGTTGAAGGCATTGCCGAGCGATAGCATCGGCACGGCATGGCGGATCTTGCCGAAACCGTTTTTCGGGCTGGCCCCGACCTGTTTTGACGGGCTGTCCGGCCGCACCAGATGGGGGAAGGCCGCCTCAAGCGCATCGTTGCGCCGCACCAGTGCATCAAAATCAGCGTCACTGATCTCCGGGTTGTCATCACCGTGATAGCGGCTGTTGTGATAGGCGATCTGTTCGGCCAGTACCTGCAATTCAGCCATGGCCTTGATCTCGGTGAGTGTCTCGGGGGAGTGTTTGTCCGCCATCTATTCAGCCTCCAGAAGGCGCAGGGCTGCTGCCCGGGCTTCCGGGGTGACGGTACTGCCCGAAAGCATCCGGCTGATCTCCTCGATCCGCTGATCCGATTGCAGGGGTTCAGCCCGGCTGATCATCCCCTCATCGGCTTCAGCCTTGGCGATCCGGTAATGGTAACGGCCACGGGCAGCCACCTGAGGCGAATGGGTGATGACAAGGCACTGCATGACCTCCCCCAACTGAGACAGCCGGTTGCCGACTGCTGCAGCGACCGCGCCGCCGACACCGCTGTCGACTTCATCGAAGATCAGTGTCATCGGCATGGAAGAATCGGCCAGCACAACCTTGAGCGCGAGCAGGAACCGGGCGAGTTCACCGCCGGAGGCGATTTTGTCGATGGCAGCAGTCTGCATCCCGGGGTTGGTGGTGGCCTCGAACCTGATCTGGTCGATGCCGGTGGGGCCGAAACGGTTTTCATCCAACTCTTCGATCACAGTCACGAACTGCGCCTGTTCCAGTTTCAGCGGCGGCAACTCGGCCATGACGGCAGCATCCAGCCGCGCCGCGGCGGCCCGCCTTTCGGCTGAGAGGGTTTCGGCAAGACGGCGGTATGCATCAGCCGCCTCGGCTTCGCTGTTGATCAGCACCGCCAGCCCGCCGGACTGATCATCGAGGCTTGCCAGTTTGGTGCGCATGTCTTCATGGATTTGCGGCAACTCATCAACACTAACCTGATGTTTGCGTGCCTGTGTTCGCAGCGCATGGAGCCTGTCCTCGATCATTGTCAGGCGGCCCGGGTCTCCTTCCAGTCTGTCGCGGGCAGCGGTGATGGCGTGGGTCAGTTCCTCTATTTCGGCCTCGGTGCGCGCCAGTGCGGCGATAACAGGATCAAGCAGCGTTCCGGCCATCTCTGTCATCCGGTCGGCTGTCCGTGATGCCGAGGCCATGAGCGACGACGCCCCGGTCTCGGCGGTGACAGCCTGCTCTATTTCAAAAAGCGCTTCGGCGATGCGATTGACATTGGCCAGCATGGTGCGTTCGGCTGCGAGGGTTTCCTCCTCTCCCGCCTCGGGATCAAGCTCATCGAGCTGGCTGACAGCATCACGCAGATAATCTTCCTCGGCCCGGGCCCGCTCGAGGGCGTCGCGGGCTTCTGCGAGTGCGGCTGCGGCCTCCTGCCAGTGCTGCCACGCCCTGGCGGTCTCTTCCGCGAGGCTGGTGGTTCCGGCAAAGCGGTCGAGCAGAATACGGTGACTTGAGACATCAAGCAGCCCGCGGCCTTCGAATTGCCCCTGAATTTCGATGAGGCTATCGCCGATCTGCCGCAACATCCCGCCGGAAACAGGCTGGTCGTTGATAAAGGCCGATGATTTGCCCTCACGCAACTGGCGGCGCAGGATGATCTCGCCATCGGTCTCAATCCCGGCGTCATCGAGCTGGGCAAAGACAGGGTGGCCTTCAGGCATATCGAAGCAGGCGGTGACATCGGCACGGTCACCATGGAGCCCGATCAGCCCGAAATTGGCGCGGCTGCCGAGAGCAAGGCCGAGCGAATCCAGCAGGATCGATTTACCGGCCCCGGTTTCACCGGTCAGGACAGTAAGCCCTTTGCGAAAATCCAGATCAAGCCGATTGATAAGAACAACGTTGCGAACAAGCAGGCGTGTCAGCATGGATCAGAATACCGATGTTGCGGTCTCCAGCAGGCGGTCAAGCAACCCCGGATCGGGATCAGCCTCAGGATCATCAACGAGGCTCAGCATCCGCTCTGTCCAGATGGAATCAGGATAGTTGAATTTCAACACCGCGGCACTGCGTTCAGCCTCATTATCAAGGCCGAGGGCAAGATACGCCTCTACCATGCGGTAAAGCGCCTCCGGGGCCTGATTTGTGGTGTCGTATTCCTTGAGAATGAGAGCAAAGCGGCGCAGGGCGGCATCATAATGCTGGCGCTTGAGATAGAACCGCCCCACCGCCATTTCCTTACCGGCAAGGTGGCTTCGGGTCAGGTCAAGCTTGAGCCGGGCATCACGGCTGTATTCACTTTCAGGAAACCGGTTGAGCAGGGCTTCAAAGGCTTCCTTGGCCCGCACCGTCATATCGGCATCACGCTCGACATCGACAATCTGCTCGTAATAGGACTGCGCCTTCAGGTACAGCGCGTAATCGATATCCTCATGGGCGGGGTTCAGTTCGACGAAGCGGTCAAGCGCACCAATGGCGGCAGGGTAGTTGTTGGACTGATAAAGCGCCCATGCTGACATGATCTGTGATTTCGTTGCCAGACGGGAATAGGGATGCTGGCGTTCGACCTCGTCAAACAGCGGCGAGGCCTTGCCGATATCACCGTTTTCGACTTCGTCCATGGCGATGTTGTAAAGTTCGGCGGCTGATCTTTCTTCCTGAACAAGGCTGCTGTCATTGGATGAACAGGCCCCCAGGGCAAAAGCGGCAAGCACCAGCATCACCAGCGGGCTCCGGTGAAAAGAAAGACTGTTTTTCCAGATCAAAAAGGACTGCACCGCAGGCTCCATCCGCTGAGAGGTCATTGTCCTTAACATACGATGAAGCAGAGTGAAGGAAAAGGGGAAAGAAAACCCCTGATCAGGCAAAACGGACCATGGCTGCCTGGGCGGGTTCATCATGGGGCAGCTGGACCCCGGCAGAAGCCGTGCTGTCGACAATCCGCCAGGCATCTTCATCGGCGAGCAAGGCCTGAAGCAGCAGGTTGTTAAGCGCGTGGCTGGGCTGTGAAGTCTTGACATTGCCCAGCACATGGGCCCCGGCCAGATAGAAATCACCGAGGCAATCCAGCGTCTTGTGGCGGACGAATTCATCGGAATAGCGCAGCCCGCCATCGTTGAGGATGACCCCTTCCTTGACAACAATCGCGTTGTCCAGTGACCCGCCGAGGGCATAACCTGCCGCCCGCAGTTTCGTCACATCGGCATAGAGGCAGAAGGTTCGCGCCGAGGCGAGTTCGGTCTCAAAACTGATATCCGTGTGATTGTAATAATACTGGGAACGGCCGATCGCCGGATCAACGAAGTCGATGCTGACATTGATCTTGAGATCGTGGGCCGGGGTGATCTCGGCGTAACTTTCGTCCTTTTCGACACGGATCGGGCGCAGCACCTGAAGATACCGGCGGGATGCCACCTGAGGCTTCACCCCGGCTTCGCGGATCATCTCGCAATACAAGAGCGCGCTGCCATCCATGGCCGGCAGTTCGGCCGCGTTGATATCGACAAAGGCGTTGTCGACGCCCATGCCGCAGAATGCCGCCATCAGGTGCTCGACTGTCCCCACCGTGACGCCATCACGGTTCATGATCTGGGAATTGAGCATGGTATCGGCGATGTTGCTGCTGAGGGCGGGGATGCTGTGATCGACGCCGCTGATATCGGTGCGGCGGAAAACAATCCCGGTATCGGCCGGAGCAGGATGAAGGGTAATATCGACAAGACGGGCCGAATGGAGCCCAATACCGCTACGCGAGACGCTCTTTTCCAAAGTCTGTTGCTGAATGGGAAGATCGGTCATAAAGGGCAAGGCTGTTTTTGTTGGGTCTTGTCGTTGTCTATTCGTGGTGTCGGCGTCAACCGCTTGCTATTGAAAAATAGGTCTTTTTGATCCTGTGGACAAATCACGAATAGTAACCGTATGTAGCAATACGGTTACCATTCGCAATCGTGGTCAGGTGACCGGATTTTCATGCCATTTCATCAATCGCAAGGCCAGTGGATCAGTTGGCCTGGCGACGCAGAAATGCCGGAATTTCCAGATCGACATCATCCCGGGCGGGGGTCATATCAAGCTGGTTTTCCGGTGCAGGCTGTTCTGCTGCAGGGGTGGCTTCGGCCAGTGTTGCCGCCATCTCAGCCACGGTTTTCGGGGCTTCGGCTGCTGGTGTTTCAGCGGCCGGGGCTTCCGGTTCCTGTGCCGGGGTTTCCGGGGCCGTGATCACCGGTTCGAGGAAGGTGACACCATCGCGCTTGTCAGCGGCCGGGGTTTCCTTCGGCTCGTCGGCATCCTTGCCGGTGAAGATCCGAGAGATGTTCCGCATCAGGCTGGCCTTGGCCGGCTTTGCCGCTTCCGCCGGGGCTGTGGCCTCCGGGGTTTCATCAGGATCAACCGTATCACGCAGGATGAACGGCTCCTCCTTGTCCTCGGCAGCCGGGGTTTCAACGATATCCATCAGGTCATGCTGATTGGGGTCATCGCTGTAATAGCCCTCTTCCGCAGGGGCTGCGGCTTCGGTTTCTTCGGCCACCGGCGGCTCCGGGCTGAAGGTGAAATCCGGTTCATCCGCAACGTGGGTTGCCTCTTCCGCCATTACAGCCGGGGCTTCCATGGCAGGATCAGCATCGACCGGCACAGCAGTCTCGGCCATGGCCACAACGGGCTCTGCCGGGGTTTCAGCCACAGTTTCAACCGGTGCTTCAACCGGAGCTTCAGCCGGCATGGCTGCGGCGGCCGGTGCCGGTGTTGCCGCAACAAGCGGCTTCATGGCGATTTCAGGCATCGGCTGGGGGCGAATGGCCGTTTCGGCTTCCATGCCGGTGGCAACGACCGAAACCCGCATGATCCCGTCCATCCGCTCATCAAGG
>JBMHCY010000017.1:0-5813 GCA_049889655.1 Puniceispirillales bacterium (SeqCode) | reverse complement strand
AATGGTGGTGAAGAAGGCTGGTGGATTCCCACCTGGCTTGCCGAGAAGCATCCTGAACTGACAACCCTTGAAGGCATTCTGGCCAACCCCGACAAGGTCGGTGGCCGTTTCCATAACTGCCCTGTCGGCTGGGGCTGCCGGATTGTCAACGACAACCTGAAAGTTGTTCACCAGCTTGAAGCCAACGGTGTTGAGGTCTTTGACCACGGTTCCGGGGCCAACCTCGGGGCGTCCATCGCTTCCGCCTTTGCCGATAACGAACCCTGGTTCGGTTACTACTGGGGGCCGACAGCGGTTCTGGGTAAGTACAAGATGACCAAGGTTGATATCGGTGCCGTCAATCCTGACCAGCACGCTGTCAACCAGCAGGCTGATGCTGATCCGGCCAAAATCGGTGTTTCCGGCTTCCCGTCGGCACCGGTGCTGAACGCGATCACGTCTGACCTGGCCAGCCGTGAGCCGGAAGTGGCTGCGTTTATCAAAAAAATGTCCTTCCCCAATGATGTCATCAGCACCATGCTGGCATGGAAGGAAGAAAACAACGCTTCGGCTGATGAAGCGGCGGCCTGGGTTCTGACCAACCACACCGACATGATCATGTCCTGGGTCAGTGCCGATGCCAAAAAGAAGCTGAGTGAGCGTCTCTAGGGGCGTCTTGCCTAACCACCATGATCAGGCCCGGCTTCGGGCCTGGTCACCTCCTTTGACCGCATAACAGAGGATGGCTGACATGGCCCGCTATTCCGGCATCTTTGACCTTCTTGGTCTGCGCGAATGGTGCGATGAGACGAAAACCAAATCACTGGTCTCGCTGCGTCAGCTGAAAGGCGATGATCTGGCCTGGTGGGAAGTCCCGTTCCCCTCCCTCGACAATCTTCATAAAGCCTGTGCGGCCATTCCCCAGACACGCGATCTGACAGCGTCGCTGGAAGACGGGTTTCTAGCCATCCGGCCGGCCTTGCGGCTGGTGCTCGATCCGCTGACCCAGCCGCTTTCCTGGGCGCTTGATTCGGCGCTTTCGCTGTTTACCTCGCTGCCCTGGTGGTGTCTTGTGCCCCTGATTCTTCTGGGCACGCTGATGGCGTCGAAATCCTGGAAAATAAGCAGTTTTGTCGGGATCAGTTTCGTCTTCTTCCTGTTTACCGATCACTACGGCTACGCGATCCAGACCCTGTCGATCATTTTTGTCTGCACGGTGCTCTGTACGCTGTTTGGCGTGCCCATCGGCATTCTGATGTCGAAAAACGACAACGCCCGGCGGATGATCATCCCGATTCTCGATATGCTGCAGACCTTGCCGACTTTCGTCTATCTGATCCCGCTGATCTTCCTGTTCAAGATCACTGAACCGAAACTCTATGGTCTCGCCATTATTCTCTATTCGATCGTTCCGGTGATCCGGTTGACCGATCTGGGGATCCGGCTGGTGGACCGTGATGTCATTGAAGCGGCCGATGCCTATGGCATGACCGGTCGGCAGAAACTGATCAATGTCGAAATTCCGCTGGCTTTGCCGAATATCATGGCCGGGGTCAACCAGACAATCATGATGAGCCTCGCCATGGTGGTGATCGCCTCGCTGGTCTCTGCCCCGGGGCTGGGAACGCTGGTGCTTGACGGCATTAACAACCTGCGTCTCGGTGTCGGCTTTGTTGCCGGTTTTGGGATTGT
Source organism: Puniceispirillales bacterium (SeqCode) (assembly GCA_049889655.1). Taxonomy (GTDB): domain Bacteria; phylum Pseudomonadota; class Alphaproteobacteria; order Puniceispirillales; family UBA1172; genus UBA1172. The sequence goes on along the minus strand of JBMHCY010000017.1, from coordinate 4,142 downwards.
CCTGCTTGCCATCATTCTTGACCGGGTGTCGAAATCGGCTCTTGCCCGGGTCGATGAATCGCGCAAGGTCTAGCCGCCATCGCCAGCAAAGAGGCCCCCATGGAACAATCAGCCAAAATTACGGTTCGCAATCTCTACAAGATTTTCGGTGATGATCCGATGTCGGTACTGCCGCTTCTCCATGACGGGATCGACAAGGCGGAAGTGCAGAAAAAGACAGGCCATGTCATTGGCCTCAATAACATCAATATTGATATAGAACCGGGGCTGATCACTGTCATCATGGGGCTTTCGGGTTCGGGTAAATCAACATTGATCCGGCATCTCAACCGGCTGATCGAACCAACCGCCGGGGAGATCATGCTCGATGGTGACAATATCATGGCCTATGACAGCGGCCAGCTGCGCCGGTTGCGGCAGACACAAATGTCCATGGTCTTCCAGAAATTCGCATTGCTGCCGCACCGGACGGTGCTGGAAAACACGCTGCTTGCCCCACAGGTTCGCGGGCAGGATCTCACAGCATCGGCCGATGATGCCCGCCGCTGGATCGACAGGGTCGGGCTCACCGGCAATGAAAACGCCTATCCTCATCAGCTCTCCGGCGGTATGCAGCAGCGTGTCGGGCTGGCCCGGGCGCTGACCTCCAACGCTGAGATCATGCTCATGGATGAGGCGTTCTCCGCCCTTGATCCGCTGATCAGAACTTCAATGCAGGATCTGCTTCTCGAGCTGCAGCAGGACCTGCACAAGACCATCGTCTTCATCACCCATGATCTCGATGAAGCGCTCAAACTGGCTGATCACCTCGTGATCCTGAAGGATGGGTTTATCGTTCAGCAGGGCGAGCCGCAGAATATTCTGCTCAACCCCAGCGACCCCTATATTGAGGAGTTTGTCAGCGACATCAACCGTGCCCGGGTGCTGAAAGTCCGGTCGATCATGGATGCCAGGGGCAAGCCGAAAAAATCCGACGAAACCGTTGATGCCCGCATTTCGCTCGAAGCCCTGATTGCCCTGGCAGAGGGTGATATCAACCGCAATTTCACCGCTCAGGAGAACGGCAAAACGGTGGGGACGATCAGCATGAAAGCCGTGCTGAAGGCCCTGGTGCGGTATGATCTCGGGGACCAGCAGGGCCTGAAATAACCGCGTCTCGGCTTACGGCCCGGGAAAGAGCGCATTGCTCCGCCCCATGAGCCGGTAGGCGATAAGCCCCACCCATTCCCGGAACGCCCTGCGGGTCAAATCACCACCATTTCTGTAAAGCAGGCGCCAATGCGGATGCCCGCCGGTGGTTTGGAAATCTGTCGGCAGGGGGATCGGGTTGAGGCCCTGGGCCCGGAAGACACCCATCGACCTTGGCATATGCGCGGCCGAGGTCACGAGCCCGATGCGGCCATCCGTACTGATCCCGCGCAAGGTCTCGACAGCATTTTCAAAGGTGTTGGTGGAAACACCCTCGATCCTGAAACGCGGGTCGCTGCGCCCCAACTGATCAAGCGCCGCCCGGCTGATTTCCTCTTCCGACAGCCCGTCGGCATAGGTCTTGAGCCCGCCGGAAAGAATGACCTCGGCCTGGGGGTTGCGGCGGGCAATATACAGCCCGTGCAGCAAGCGGTCGGCGGCACTGCCATAGCCAACCCCGCCCCGTTTGGCCTGAACCAGCCCGTCTCCCTGCCAGCCCCCGAGGATGATGATCAGGTTGAGATTGCTGTCATCCCCTGCAGGGAACCGGTTTTCGAGCACCATGACCATGTAATAGGGAACCACGGGCAGGGCGAGATTGCCGGCCCAGACAAGCACCATGACCCCGATAATCCGGATCCACCGGCGTTGCCGACCGCGCCCCTTGTGCCAGACCATCATCACAAGGCACAGGACAAGCAGAAGTGTGATATGCAGCGGCTCCAGCAAAAAATGAACGATCCCGGCCAGAACACCCATCATCAAACTCCCAGACAATCGCTGGGAATTATGCCGGAAACAGCCCCCCATGGCCATCATGACTTGACATTCAGGGCCAGATGCGTGATGTAGAGGCACATTCACGGCACGTCAAAAGCCAGACCTTGACGGGTTCCGTCTGTCCCTGAGTTTCAGGCACAGGCGCAATACCGCTTGGACTGACAGGCAGCCGCAGAAACGATTGAACCCGATGAAAGGGGAAGGCCGGGCCATGTTTGAAAGCCTGAGCACAAAACTGGGTGATGCCCTTGATGCCCTGCGCGGTCGCGGGGCGCTGACGGAAGGCGATGTCGACGCCGCCCTGCGTGATGTGCGGCGTGCCCTGCTCGAAGCCGATGTTGCCCTGCCCGTAGTCAAGTCCTTCATCGACAAGGTCCGGAATGAGGCGGTTGGCCAGGATGTGCTCAAATCCGTCAAACCTGGGCAGATGGTCGTCAAGATCGTCCATGACGCGCTGGTGGAAACCCTGGGCCCGGGTGATGCCCCGCTCAATCTCAACACAACCCCCCCGGCGGTGATCCTGATGGTCGGCCTGCAGGGTTCGGGTAAAACGACAACAACCGGCAAACTCGCCCGGCTCCTGAAGGCCAAGCAGAAAAAATCCGTCATGCTGGCCTCCCTCGATGTGACAAGGCCTGCCGCCCGCGAACAGCTGCGTCTCCTTGGTGGTGAAGCTGATGTGGCGGTTCTGCCGGAACAGGCTTCCGATACGCCGGTGGCGATCACCAAACGCGCCTTGCAGGCAGCCAAACTGCAATCCGCCGATGTGCTGATCCTCGATACCGCCGGCCGGACAACGGTTGATGAAGCCCTGATGAATGAGGTGCGTGAAGTCAACAGCGTCGCCAATCCTGCCGAAGTGCTGCTGGTTGCCGATGCGCTGACTGGTCAGGATGCCGTCACCACAGCGGAAGCCTTCCGCGATGCGGTGGGGATCACCGGCGTTGTCCTGACCCGTGCTGATGGTGACAGCCGCGGTGGTGCCGCCCTTTCGATCCGTCATGTGACAGGCTGTCCGATCAAGTTTCTCGGGGTCGGTGAAAAGCAGGATGCGCTTGAAGAATTCAATCCTGAACGGATGGCGGGCCGTATTCTTGGCATGGGCGATGTCGTCGGGCTGGTCGAAAAGGCAGCGGAGACTATCGAGGCTGATGAAGCTGACCGCATGGCCAAGCGGATGGCCAAGGGCCAGTTCGACATGAACGATTTTCTCAGCCAGTTGCGCCAGCTCAAGAAGATGGGCGGCATGGGCGGTCTCATGGGGATGCTGCCCGGTATCGGCAAACTTAAAAGCCAGATCGAAGCCGCCGGTCTTGATGACAGCCATTTCAGCCGTCAGGAAGCCATCATCCTATCGATGACCAAACGTGAACGGGTGCAGGTCGCACTGCTCAACGCGTCGCGCCGCAAACGCATTGCTGCCGGGTCGGGGACATCGGTGCAGGAGGTCAACAAACTGGTCAAACAGTATCAGGACATGGCGAAGATGATGAAGCGCCTCGGCAAGATGGGCGGCGGTGATCCGGCCGCCCTTGCCTCAATGCTCGGCGGTGGCGGCGGCAATGCCCCCGATGCCCCGGGTCTCGGTGGCGGTATGCCTGGGCTTGGCGGCGGTATGCCCGGTCTTGGTGGTGGTCTCCCCGGCCTTGGTGGCGGCATGGGGGGCAAAGGATTTCCCGGAGGCATGATGCCCCGCAAGGGAAAAAAGAAACGGTAGAACGCTTTCTGCCGAAACAAACAGGTCTTTGATATCAAGGAAAGGAAAAGACATGGCTCTTAAAATCAGACTGGCCCGTGGTGGCGCGAAAAAGCGGCCTTATTACCGTATCGTCGTTGCCGAAGCCTCGGCACCCCGTGACGGCCGTTTCGTTGAACGCCTGGGTTCCTACAACCCGATGGTGCCGAAGGATCATCCGGAACGGCTGACACTCGATGGTGAGCGCGCCAAATACTGGATGTCAAAAGGCGCCAAGCCGACCGAACGGGTGCACAAGATGATGGCAGGCCTCGGCCTGATGGATGCACCAGTCATCCGCGATCAGCCGAAGAAATCCGCACCGGGCCAGAAGCGCCAGGAACGTGAGGCCGAAGCCGCAGAAGCCGCTGCTGCCGCTGCTGAAGCTGCCGCTGCCGAAGCCGAAGCTGCCGCTGAAGCTGAAGCTGCTGCCGCTGAA
>JBMHCY010000016.1:0-39720 GCA_049889655.1 Puniceispirillales bacterium (SeqCode) | reverse complement strand
CCCCAGACCCCGCAACAGTTCGGTGTCCGCGGCATCCCGACTCTGCTGATCTTCGAAAACGGTGCGGTCAAGGCCGAGAAAATCGGTGCGCTGCCGAAATCCAAACTCAGCGAATGGGTCGAAGAATCCCTTTAACCCAGGGCGCTCCCGGGCGCGGCTCAATCGGGCAGGGTGCTGTTTTCAGCCAGCACATGCCCGGCCAGATAAAGTGATCCGGCAATAACAACATTACCGCCATGCCGCTCAGCCAGCGTGGCGGCTTTTTCCATGGCATCATTGAGATCGGTTGCCGTGGTCGCGGCCATGCCGATATCCTTGGCCGCCTTCGCCATCTCGCCGGCATTGAGTGCGGCAGGCTGATCAGGGATTGTCAGGCAGATAGCCTCGGCCACCAGCCCGGCCAGCGGTTCGAGAAAATCAGCGGGAGGCCGGGTGTTCAGCGCCCCGCAAACAAGCACCCACGGGGTTTCACTGATCTGCTCGAGAGTCCGGCCAAGTGCGGCCGCACCATGGGCATTATGCGCCCCGTCCAGCCATAATGCCGTACCCTTGGGCAAGACTGCCGTCAGGCGTCCCTCGGCAAGATGCTGAACCCGGCCCGGCCAGCGGGCTGCCGCCAACCCATCGATGATCGCCTGATCATCGAGTTGCGGGCAGACCAGCATCAGCGTCGCCGCAGCCAGCCCGGCATTGTCTTTCTGGTGATCACCCTTGAGCCCGAGCACCGGGGCCTCGATCCGGCGATCCCCGAGACTGACAGTGACGCCCTCACGGGTTGCGGTGATCGTGAAATCCTCACCGGCGACAAGCATCTGCGCGCCGATCCGATCAGCTTCGGCTTTCAGTACCGCCATCACTTCTGGTGATTGTCGGGCGCTCAGCACCGGCCGCCCTTGACGCATGATCCCGGCCTTTTCCGTGGCAATCGCTGTCAGGGTCGAGCCGAGGAAATGTTCATGGTCACGGGCAATCGGGGTGATGATCGCGGCCAGGTGATCAGCCAGCACATTGGTGGAATCGAGGCGCCCCCCCAGCCCGGTTTCAAGCAAAGTCATCTCAGCATCACAGCGCGAGAAAGCCAGCATGGCAGCGGCGGTGGTGACCTCAAAAAAAGTAACCGGATGATCCCCGTTACGGGTTTCGACTTCTTCGAGCAGGTCCGCCAGCCCCTGATCGCTGATCAGCGTCCCGGCAAGGCGGATGCGTTCATGGAAACGCACCAGATGCGGTGAGGTATAGGCGTGAGCCCGCATCCCTCCAGCTTCCACCATCGCCCGCAGGAAGGCCAGTGTCGAGCCCTTGCCGTTCGTGCCCGCCAGATGCAGGGCAGGCGGCATTGCCTCATGCGGATCGCCAAGTCGGTCGAGCAGGGCAAAACTGCGGTCAAGGCCGAGATCGATCAATTTCGGGTGGAGCGCTGCCAGCCTGTCAAGGGCAGCCTCGGCACGCTGCAACGGGGATTTTTCCATGGGTTTATTCGGCGGCGCGCGCAGGGGCGGATTGCATCAGCATTGAGAGCACCCGGCCGATTACCTCTTTCTGTTCATGGCGGGGGATCACCATGTCGACCATGCCATGTTCCTGCAGGTATTCGGCAGTCTGGAAATCCTCCGGCAGTTTTTCACGGACGGTTTCCTCGATCACCCGGCGGCCTGCAAAACCGATAATCGCCCCGGGTTCGGCAATATGGATATCACCCAGCATGGCAAACGATGCGGTCACCCCGCCGGTTGTCGGGTGGGCCAGCAGCACGAGATAGGGCAGGCCTGCCTTCTTCATCCGGTTGACGGCAATGACTGTCCGCGGCAACTGCATCAGCGAGAGGATGCCTTCCTGCATCCGCGCCCCGCCTGTTGACGGGACGATGATCAAGGCGGCGTTGCGGTCGAGCGCGATCTCGGCGGCTTTTAGAATGCCATCACCGACAGCACGCCCCATCGACCCGCCCATGAACTTGAAATCAAAGGCCGCGATCACCACCGGGTTGCCGTTGATCTGGCCGACACCCACGGCGATGGCATCATCGACACCGGTTTTGCTGCGGCTGTCCTTGAGCCTGTCGGTATATTTCTTGAGATCACGGAACTGCAACGGATCATCATTGTTCTTCTCAAGCGAGATCATCTCTGCCTCACCGCCGTCAAACAGCATGGCGAGCCGGGCCGTTGTCCCCAGTGGCATATGCGCCCCGCAGGTGGAACAGGTGTTGTTCTGTTCTTCGAAATCCCGATGGAAGATCATCTGGTTGCAGGCGGTGCATTTGACCCAGAGATTTTCCTTGGTGGTTTCCTGATTGACCAGGGCCTTGATCTTGGGAAGAACGTTTCTGGAAAGCCAGTTCATGGCAACACCCCTTTCCTAACGGTTGCGGCCTGCTGCCAGATCCGCAGCAAGGGCCAGAACACCACTCACCGTATCGGCGCCGGCGGCCCCGTTTTCATCAAGGCTGCCGGCCAGGCAATCGACAATCGCCGATCCGACCACCACACCATCAGCATGAACAGCGGCCTCAGCCACCTGTTCGCGGCTCCGGATACCAAAGCCGACAACCGCCGGCAGCTCGGTCGCCGCCTTGATGCGCTTCATCGCCGCTTCAATGCTCGAGCCTGAGGCCGACCGGGTTCCGGTGATCCCGGTGATGGAAACATAATAGACGAAACCGCTGGAATTTGCCATCACCCGGGGCATCCGTGCGGCATTGGTGGTGGGGGTGACAAGACGGATCATATCGAGCCCTGCCTTGCGGGCCGGAATGCAGAACTCATCATCCTCTTCCGGCGGCAGATCGACCATGATCATGCCGTCGACACCGGCCTTGAGCGCATCAGCGATAAACCGGTCGACGCCGTAGATATAGATCGGGTTGTAATAGCCCATCAGGATCAGCGGCACGTCAGGGTGTTTTTCACGGAAGGCTGTGGCCATGGCCAGCACATCAGCCAGTTTGACCCCGGCCTTGAGCGCCCGCCGCGATGAGGCCTGGATCGACGGACCATCGGCCATCGGGTCGGAAAACGGCATCCCCAGTTCGACGAAATCGACACCCTGATCCGGCAGGCCGAGCAGAATGTCCATCGCTGTTTGCGGGTCCGGATCCCCGGCGGTCACAAAAATGCCGAGAGCGGCCCTGTTTTCATCACGGGCTTTTTCAAACGATCGGGCAATACGCATCAGAGCTTTCCTCGGGCTTCGAGCATGGGCAGGACAGCACCGAGGTCCTTATCGCCGCGACCACACATATTCATGATGATGATCTGATCCTTGCTCATCTCGCCGATCATGGTGGAGATGAACGCCAGTGCGTGGGCGGGTTCGAGTGCCGGGATGATCCCTTCAAGGCGCGAGCAGAGCTGGAAAAACTCAAGGGCTTCCTCATCGGTCGCGCTGACATAACTGACACGCCCGGTTTCATGCAGCCAGGCGTGTTCAGGGCCGATACCGGGGTAATCAAGCCCGGCCGAGATCGAGTAGGCATCCTTGATCTGGCCATCATCATCCTGCAGCAGATAGGTGCGGTTGCCGTGCAGAACCCCGGGCTTGCCGCCAGTGAGCGACGCGGCGTGATCACCGGTGGCCAGCCCCTTGCCGGCGGCTTCGACGCCGTAGATCGCAACATCTTCATCATCGAGGAAGGGGTGGAACAGCCCCAGCGCGTTGGAGCCACCGCCAATACAGGCCACGATCGCATCCGGCAGGCGGCCTTCATCTTCGAGAATCTGGTCGCGCGCCTCAATGCCGATGATCGACTGGAAATCCCGCACCATGGCCGGGTAGGGGTGCGGCCCGGCGGCGGTACCGATGATATAGAAATGGGTTTCCGCATTCGCGACCCAATAGCGCAGGGCTTCGTTCATGGCATCCTTGAGCGTGCCCGTCCCGGCAGTGACCGGGTGAACCTTCGCCCCGAGCAGGCGCATCCTGTCAACATTCGGCTTCTGCCTTTCGACATCCTCGGCACCCATGAAGACTTCGCATTCCATGCCGAACAGCGCACAGGCTGTTGCTGAGGCCACGCCGTGCTGGCCAGCCCCGGTCTCGGCGATGATCTTGGTCTTGCCCATGCGCTTGGCGAGCAGTGCCTGGCCGATGACGTTGTTGATCTTGTGCGCACCGGTATGGTTGAGCTCGTCTCGCTTCATGTAGAGTTTCGCGCCGCCGAAATGAGCTGTCAGCCGTTCGGCAAAATACAGCGGCGACGGGCGGCCGATGTAATGCTTGCGGTAATATTCGAGTTCAGCCTGAAACGACGGGTCGGTGAGCGAGCTTTTCCAGGCTTCCTCCACCTGAAGGATCAGCGGCATCAGCGTCTCGGCGACAAACCGGCCGCCATGGATGCCGAACCGGCCTTCTTCATCAGGCTGGTTGCGAAAGGAATTGGGAGCTTGTTCGTTCATTGCCGGCACCTCCATGCCAGAAAAAGATCAGCATCACTGTGTTGTCTTCTCTATGTAGCCCAAACTGCTGCCGAGACAAAGGCCTGAATGGCCGCATGGTCCTTGTTTCCCGGTGTTTGTTCGACCTTGCTGGAAACATCGACGGCCCTTGCCCCGCTGATGGTGATCGCCTCGGCGACATTATCGGCACTCAACCCCCCGGCGAGCATCCACGGCTTCTGTCCCTGCCACTGCTGCATCAGCCCCCAGTCAAACCGGTGACCTGTCCCGCCCGGCAAGGAGGCATCCTGCGGGGCTGAATCGAAAAGCATCCAGTCAGCGACCGCATCATAGGCGAGGGCGTCCTCAAGGCTGCCCCTATCCTCAACCCGGATTGCCTTCATCACCGGAAGACCGTGATTGGCCTTGATCTCGGCCAGCCGTGCCGGGGTTTCGCTACCATGGCATTGCAGCATCTGCGGCCTGGCAGCAGCGATGATCGCCGCGAGACTTTGATCATCGGCATCGACAACGAGCGCCACCCGATCAGCACCATCCTGCGGGGCTTGATCCCGCAATTCGGCGGCTTCTTCCAGAGAAAGACTGCGGGGTGAGCGGGCAAAGAACACCATCCCGACCCAGCGTGCCCCGGCATTGCTGGCAACAGCATAGTCTTCGGCTGTCCGGATGCCGCATATTTTAACATCAGCCATGGGGGTGTCCCTTCATCTCAGGATTTTGGCAGCATCGGCTTGTCGTCTTCATCCTGCCGTGCCGCCTGCTGTTTTTCCATTACCCGCAATTTGCGGTTAAGCCTGTTCTGCTGCCAGCGGCTGGCCATCAGCGGCAGCGACATCGCCAGCCCACCGAGCACAAGCCCGAAGCCAAAACCGCCAAGCCCTACAAGCCACAGCGGCAGGCTCATCTTCATCGTGAAAGGCCAGAGGCTGAGGGTAACCACCGTATCGTTGCTGGCGGTGAAACTGATCGCGAGGCCGAGAACAGCAAGACTAAAGCCTGTTATCAGCAGGTTGCCGACCAGACGCATGATCCTGACCCTCCGGTATGATGACGGCGGCGAATGCCCGGGCTGGCGGTTATCGCCGGAAATTGCCTATTTGTTCAGGCGTTCGCGCATGCCTTTGCCCATCTTGAAGAAGGGCACGTTTTTGGCATCGACATTGACGCTTTCCCCGGTGCGGGGGTTGCGGCCAATGCGTTCCTGACGGTGACGAACGGAAAATGCACCGAAACCGCGAAGTTCAACCCTGTCACCATTGGCCAGAGCTTCGGCGATTGTATCAAAAAAACAATTGACGATACTTTCGACGTCACGGTGGTAGAGACTGTCATATTTTTCGGTCAATACCGCAACAAGTTCAGATTTGGTCATAAATCCCTCCGTAGACGTCAATATACTGCCCAGTCACATTTTTTTTGTCAACTGTTTCAGGGGGTTGTTCATGAAATACCCCGCGCATCAAAAAAGCCATGGCCCCTTGTGGGGCCATGGCCGTGTTTGTTCAGCCGTGAGGCCGGATTAGTTGTCTTCGGCGTCCCGCTTGGCGAGGGCGGCCCCGAGGATATCACCGAGGCTGGCCCCGGAATCGGATGAACCGTATTCGGCCATCGCCTGCTTTTCTTCGGTCATCTCACGGGCCTTGATCGACATCGTCAGCTTGCGGGCCGAAGCATCGACATTGGTGATCTGGGCATCGACCTTCTCGCCAACAGCGAAACGCTCAGGGCGCTGTTCACTGCGGTCACGGGAAAGATCACTGCGGCGGATGAAGCCAGAAATGCCTTCGCCGATCTCGACCTCGAGCCCGCCGTCAGTGACGGTGGTGATCGTGCAGGTGACGATATCGCCCTTCTTCATGTTGGAAAGGCTCTCGCCCACCGAATCTTCGGTCAGCTGCTTGATGCCGAGGGAAATGCGTTCCTTGTCGATATCAACTTCGAGCACCTTGGCCTTGATCATGTCGCCCTTCTTGTAGGACTGGATCGCTTCATCGCCCGGAACATCCCAGGAGATATCGGACAGATGGACAAGCCCGTCAATCTCTTCGGTCAGGCCGACAAACAGGCCGAACTCAGTGATGTTGCGGACTTCGCCTTCAATCTCGGTGCCCGCGGTATGGGTATCAGCAAAGCTGGTCCAGGGGTTCGGGCTGCACTGTTTCAGGCCAAGCGAAATGCGACGCTTGCTGCTGTCGATATCCAGCACCATGACCTCGACTTCCTGGCTCGTCGAAACGATCTTGCCCGGATGGACGTTCTTCTTCGTCCAGGACATCTCGGAGACGTGGACAAGGCCTTCAACACCGTCAGCCAGTTCAACAAAGGCACCGTAGTCGGTGATATTGGTGACACGGCCGGTGACCTTGCTGTTGATCTCGAAGTTCGATTTCGCGGTTTCCCACGGATCGGACATGAGCTGCTTCATGCCAAGCGAGATGCGCTGTGTTTCGGTGTTGAACCGAATCACCTGAACATCGACGGACTGGCCAACCTGCAGGGCCTCCGAAGGATGGTTGATGCGCTTCCAGGCAATATCAGTGACGTGGAGCAGGCCATCGACACCGCCGAGATCAACGAACGCACCGTAATCGGTGATGTTCTTGACGATCCCGTTGAGAACCTGGCCTTCCTTGAGGTTGGATACCAGTTCCGAGCGGGCTTCGGCGCGGGATTCCTCGAGAACGGCACGACGGGAGACAACGATATTGCCCCGCTTGCGGTCGATCTTGAGAATCTGAAACGGCTGCGGGGTGTTCATCAGCGGGCCGAGATCACGGACCGGACGGATATCCACCTGGCTGCCCGGCAGGAAGGCAGTTGCCCCGCCGAGATCGACGGTAAAGCCACCCTTGACCTTGCCGAAGATAACACCGGTGACACGTTCCTGCTTTTCGAACGCGGTTTCGAGCTCGGCCCAGGCCTCTTCACGGCGGGCCTTCTCGCGGCTCAGCACCGCCTGACCGTTACGGTCTTCCATGCGCTCGATATAGACTTCAACTTCATCACCCACGGCAATGGAAGGTTCCTGGCCGGGGGTGGTAAATTCCTTGATCGGAACACGGCCTTCGGATTTAAGGCCGACATCGACGATCACAGCTTCCTTATCAAGGGAAACAACAACACCGCGGACAACGCTGCCTTCGATGGTGACGTCTTCATTGAAACTTTCCGCCAGCAGGTCGGCAAAGTTTTCATTCATGGCAGCATCCGCTGCCGGATTGGTTTCTGTCAAAGATCTCTCCAATGGGTGCCGTATGCTTCGAAGGAGGGGATCAATCCTCAAACGCCCTGGCTGGATCAGGGAACCGCAAGACCGGAGCCACCCCTTATGCGGGGGAGAATTGCGGGAGCGCGGCAAAGCTTAACCAGCGGTCCGGTGAATATGATCTGCAACGGCTCCTGCTGCAGAACGACTATCGCGCCATCACAGACAGCGCGAATGCAACCATCTCTTCAACTGTTTTTGCGCCTGTGTCAACCAAAATGGCATCTTCCGCCTGTTTGAGCGGGGCCACATCGCGGGCACTGTCCCGCCTGTCGCGGGTGATGAGGCCGTCGAGCACAGTATCAAGGTCGGTCTTGGTGCCGTTTTCCTGCAATTCCCTAAGCCGCCGTTCAGCCCTGATGCGGGGGTCGGCATCGACAAAAAACTTATGATCGGCATGGGGCAGAATCACCGTCCCGATATCGCGGCCATCGAGAACCGCACCGTCATGATCAAGGCTTGCCGTTTCGGCAAAGCGGCGCTGGCTTGCCATGAGTGCTGCCCGTACAGGTTCCATCGCCGCCACAACCGAAGCCATGGTCCCGGCATCAACCGTGCGGATTGCCGGGTCTTCGGCAAGGGAAAAATCAAGGTTTTTCGCAGCGTTTTCAGCGACTTCAGGTGTCACATCACTGGTGCTGTGGCCGCTACGCAGGAGGCTGAGCCCGACACTGCGGTAGAGGCTGCCGGTATCGAGATGCTTCAAATTCAGCCTTGCGGCAAGATGCCGGGCCAGTGTGCCCTTGCCGGATGCTGCGGTGCCGTCAACAGCGATCAGCATTGATCCGGCTCGGCGATCTGGCCGCCGATAGACTGCATGGTCTCAACAAAGCCGGGGAAACTGGTGGCGATGGTTTCCGCACCGATCACGGTCATCGGCGCGGCACTGGCGAGACCCAGGGTCAGGAATGACATGGCGATGCGGTGATCATGGCAGGCATCAACGGTGATGCCGCCGCCGAGTTCCCCCTGGCCGGTGACAGTCATGCTGGTTTCATCGTCTTCGACACTGATTCCCATTTCGCGCAGGCCATTGGCCATCAACGCGATTCTGTCGGTTTCCTTAACGCGCAATTCGCCGACCCCGCGCATGGTCGTTTTCCCGGAAGCCGTGGCCGCCGCCACCGACAGGATGGGGTATTCGTCAATCATGCTGGCAGCCCGGGACGGCGGCACATCAACGCCATTGAGCCGTGAGGACCGGACGCGCAGATCAGCCACCGGCTCACCGCCTTCGGTGCGCGGGTTTTCCATGGTGATATCCGCCCCCATTTCCAGCAGGGTTTCAAAAAGCCCGAACCGTAAGGGGTTGGTCCCGACATTCCGCAGGGTGATATCGGCCCCTTCGGTGATCAGGGCGGCAACAGCCAGAAACGCCGCCGATGACGGGTCGGCGGGAACCGCGATATCGGCGGCGGTCAGATCAACCTCACCGGTGAGGGCCACCCTGAGCCCGCCATCATCAAGCGGGTTGCTGTCAACAGCGACGCCAAAATGGCGAAGCATGGATTCCGTATGATCGCGTGAAGCCTGGGGTTCGGTGACAGTGGTCGTGCCCCGGGCGGTCAGCCCGGCGAGCAGGATCGCTGATTTGACCTGGGCCGAGGCATGCGGGCTTTGCCAGTCGATCGATCGCGGTGGCATGGCCCCGGTCACGGTCAGCGGCAGATAGGTGCCTTCCCGGGCAGTGATCCCTGCTCCCATTAATTCCAGCGGCCGCGTCACCCGGGCCATTGGCCGAACCGACAGCGAGGCATCGCCGGTGAAAACAGCGGCAACACTGCTGCCCGCCACTGCCCCCATCAACAGCCTGGCTCCGGTACCGGAATTGCCAAGATCAAGCGGCTGTTCCGGTTCGACAAAACTGCCGAGCCCCATGCCCTCGACAACCCATTCGCCGCTGGCATCGTCCTTGCTGATCTGGCCGCCGAGGCCGATTAGCGCATCACGGGTCGACAGAACATCAGCACCCTCGAGCAGGCCGCGGATACGTGTCTGGCCACGGGCGATTGTGCCGAGGATCAGTGACCGGTGCGAGATGGATTTATCACCAGGCAGATCAACATGGCCCGAAAGGGAGGTTGATAATCTGGAAACAAGTGTCAGCATGGGGCGTCCTTTTTCCTGAAAGGCTGGGGCTGAAGAACGAGGCCATCATCCATAGCATTGCCACAGCAGAAATGGCAAATTTTTGATCTGTGATATTTTTACTTGACCTGCCATGGTTTTCTTAAGAAAAGGCTTTCCAGAATCTTTTTATTCGTTTTTAGAGGACGCACACTATGGCCTCAACTTCTCTTGGAACAAAGCGACATTGCCAATCCTGTGATGGCAAATTCTATGATCTGAACAAAGACCCCATTGTCTGCCCCAGTTGCGGCACGGTTTTTGATCCGGAAGTCCTGCTGAAAAGTCGCCGCGCAAAGCCTGTGGCAGCAGCCCCGTCAAAACCGGCTGAAAAGGTTGCCGAGGATCCCAACGAAGACGAAAACCTCGATGATGTCGATACCGATATCGACAATGATGACGAAGTCCTCGACGATGACAGCGATCTGGTAATCGTCAGTGGCGAAAGCAACGACGAGGATGAGGTTGCGGTTGCCGACGATATGCCGATGGAAGACAATCTCGATACGGTCGACGCCGGTGATGAGGCCGAGGAAGAGTAACGTTCAACTTTAGGCTTGCCATGGCCCAGACTTGAGGCTATGAACAGGTCTGATTTGGCGAAGGGGCTATAGCTCAGCTGGGAGAGCGCTACAATGGCATTGTAGAGGTCAGCGGTTCGATCCCGCTTAGCTCCACCAAATCACCCAAAACCGCCCTCAGGGCGGTTTTTTTGTGGCCGTGCAAGAGGAACATTGGGCAAATCCGCAATTGGGTTTACCATGAAGTGTTTGCGGCAGGAGACAGCCATGCTCGAATTTCAGGAACCGGTGGTGCTGATCGGTGGTGGCCGGGTCGATACGGCCCAGATCGCCCGTTTCGGGGACCGGTTTCCCCTGATCGCGGCGGATAGCGGGGCGGATGTCGCCCGGTCCTGCGGTTTTGAACCGGTGGCGGTGATCGGGGATATGGATTCGATCTCTTCCCCTGATGCCTACCCGTCAAGCCAGGTCATGCCGACACCGGATCAATCCCGCACAGATTTTGACAAAGCTCTTGCGCTGGTCGATGCCCCGCTGATGCTGGGGCTTGGCTTTCTCGGGCGGCGGCTTGACCACACTCTGGCCGCGGTGAATACCCTGGCCCGCCATCACCCGCGGCCTGTCATTCTGCTCGACCGCTACGATGCGGTGATCTTCTGCCGTGGCGATATCGACCTTGACCTGACGCCGGGGGAACGGGTTTCGCTATGGCCGCTGGAGCATCAGTCTTTCACCGGCTCGGCAGGGCTGGAATGGCCGCTTGACGGGCTGGCGATGCGCCCCGGTGGCCAGATCGGCACATCAAACCGAGTGGCGGCCGGTGATGGCCGGGTGGCCATCCGTGCTGCTGACGGTGATGGCTATGTGGTGGTTGTCGACAGCGGCTCAGTGGCGGCACTTGCCGGGGCCGTTGTTCCGGCATGGCAGGAGGTGCTGCAGGTTCAGGAATGATCGCCGTAGGTCAGTGACCGCAGAAAGGCGGTGACTTCATTACGGCTGCTGAACTGGGCCAGATCCCGGGTGGTGACCGGCTTGCGGATGGTGACATCGACACGGGAGCCGATCCGCCGGACAATTTCGCGGAACATCAGTGAATAGCCAAGGGTCTGGCTGAACTTGCGGGCCGCCATGTAGCTGAGGCTGTTCTGGCCGGTGAAGAAAACTGGCAGGATGGTGGTATCCTCGATCTGTGCGAGTTTTGCGGCAAAGGTTTTCCAGGTGCTGTCTTCCGCCTGGCCGATGACCTTCGGGGCCCGGGAGATTGCCCCTGAGGGAAACAGGATCAGCGCGCCGCCGCCTTTGATCTGTTTCACGGCATCTTTGCGGGTCTGCATATTGGTGTGCAAGGCCTCTTCGGTCTCTTCGAAATTGATCGGCAGGATTTGATCCATCACCGCCGGGGCCTGACGCAGAACCTGATGGGTGATGATCTTGTAATCCTGACGGACTTTGGAAATCTCAGAGCACAGGATGAGCCCGTCGATTACCCCGAAAGGATGGTTGGCAATCACCAGCAATCTTCCGGTTTCAGGAATATAGGCCCCGCTGTCAAAATTGACGTTGACGCGCAGCGAAAGACGGTCGACCGCATCCTGCCAGAAAAGGTGATTCGGCCGGTCATCATTGACATAATCGACGTAGAGTTTCTTGATGCGGGGCTGGCCGGTGACTTTTTCGATGCCACGGATCAACGCATTGGAAATCGGCCCCATTTCACCATCGGCGAAAGAAAAAATGGGGATACGGTCATTTTTCTGTAAAGTTCCGTGTTGCGTCATGGCATTATGAAATCATTCATGGGGCAGATATATACTGCTCTGGGAATGTAACAAAAATGTGAACCCGTTGCATCTTTTTTGCAATAGATAAGAAGGCGGTAACATAGCAGACCGGGGGAACAATGACCAAAAGTAAAATCGAACAGATCACAGCCGAACAGGCCTGGCCTTTGCTGGCGGATGACAACGCGGTGCTTGTCGATTGCCGGTCCATGGCAGAATGGGCATTTGTCGGGATACCCGACTTGTCCGGTATCAACAAGGATGTCATCACCATCGAATGGACGCGGATGAACGGCCAGCCCAACCCGGCCTTCCTGCCACAACTCGAAGCTCAGGTTGCCAAGGACAAGGCACTTTTCCTGATCTGCCGGGCCGGGCCAAGGTCAAACGCCGCCGCTGCGGTTGCCCTTGATGCCGGCTACGCCAAGGTCTTCAACATCAGTGACGGTTTCGAGGGTGATCGCAACGCCGATGGCCAGCGTAAATCTGTCAATGGCTGGTGCCATGTGGGCCTGCCCTGGAACCAGGATTGACTGGCCTTATCCGTCCGGCCCATGGGATTGAGATTTTTCTGGCCTAAAATATTAGGTTTCAATAATATATGAACGTGAGGCCATGATGGATTTTAATCGTTTTCGCAAGATGAAAGAGCTGGTGATGGAAGAGGAATTCTTCCTCTCCTACAGCGGTTTTGTATCGGAAGACATTCTCGAAGCCGTTGGTCAGACCCTGCGCGAACGGCTTGAAGGTGTGGCCAGCAGCCCCCAGCAGATCCGCCAGGTTTTTTCGATTTTTGTCGAACTGATGCAGAATATCATCCGCTACGGTGATGACGGCCCGCAGATGCCCGACAAGGACGGCGAAAAGCCCAGTTACGGGATGTTGACGGTCTCGCGCTCCGGTGATGAGATCGTTGTCATCAGCGGCAACTACATTCCCCATGAACAGGCTGAACAGATGAGCCTGAGGCTCAACGAATTGCAGGGCCGCAGCAAGGAAGAGCTGCGCCAGATCTACAAGGACAAACTGCGCCAGCCTTCGGAAGAAACATCGAAAGGCGCCAGTCTCGGCCTGATTGAGATCGCCAGGCGGTCCAAAACCCCGCCGGAATTCGAGATCAATAACGGGCCGGACGGCACCTCTTTTTTCATCGTTAAGGCTTCAGCATGAGGAGGGTGTAAGACCATGCCGGATTTAATGCTGGAAAAGACATCACGGACGCCGCTTGTTGTTATCGACACGGCTGCCGGGCTGTTCAAACTTGAGGGCGAATCCTACCCTGAGGATATCGCCGGCTTTTTCACGCCGATCCGCAGCACTCTTGAGGAAAGCTTCAGTGAGATGGATGGCGGGCTCAAGGTTGAGATCAATCTTGTCTACTTCAATTCCTCCTCGGCACGTGTGCTGATGGAAATCCTTGATCAGCTTGAGGAACGGGCCAGTGGCGATTTTCCGGTCAGCGTCAACTGGGTCTGTGATCCCGATGACGATATCACCCGGGAATTTGCCGAAGATATCAGCGAAGACCTCGAAACAGTCCAGTTCACGATCACCGATACGCCCCGGGACTAGATGGTCGATACAGATCCGAAACTTGTTTCAGCCCTTGCCCAGGCGGAAATCCTGCGCGACGAGACCGATCCCGATGATCCTCGCCATGCTGTGCTCACCAGTCTGATTGAGCAGGCCCGGCTTGGCCAGAAACGGCTCAACCGGTTGATCCGCCGGTCCGATGCCACCGAGGAAAAACTCTTCGAAGCCAACCGTAAGATGGAAACCCTGACAGTGTCGCTGTCGCGGTTCGTGCCGCAGACGGTGGTGAACGCGCTGATGCGTGGTGAAGGCGAACAGCTGGCCGGTGTCAGCCGCAAGAATCTGACAGTATTCTTTTCCGATATTGTTGGCTTTACCACCATTGCCAGCCGCCAGGAACCGGAACCGCTGGCCGAGCTGCTGATGGATTATTTCACCGCTATGACAGAAGTCTGCAATGACCATGGCGGCACGCTGGATCAGTTCATCGGTGATGCCATTCTGGTGTTTTTCGGTGATCCGCAATCCCGTGGCACAAAGCAGGATGCTGCGGCGGCTGTTTCCATGGCTCTGGCGATGCAGGAACGGCTCGATGGTCTACGGCTCAAATGGCACGATCAGGGTTTCAGCCAGAATATCCATGTCCGGATGGGGATCAGCACGGGGTATTGTCATGTCGGCAATTTCGGCTCCAGCAGCCGGTTGCATTACACTGTAATCGGCAATACGGCCAACGAAGCGTCACGCATTCAGGGGCTGGCCAAGCCTGATACTGTTCTGGTCAGCAACGAAACCTGGCTGCTTGTCCGTGATCAGTTTGATGGCATCGACCATGGTGAAACCCAGCTCAAGGGCCGTGATCATCCCGTCAGGGTGTATGAGGTTACCGGCACCAAGGGCGAAAGCACCGACAGCCGGATCACCCGTGACGGGGATGGCTTTCACTTGCGGGTTGACCCTGAAAAACTCAACAGCAGCGATGATCTGATCACTGTGCTGGAAGAAATGATCACGACGCTTCGGTCGCGCTGATGCCCCGGCGGCCTATAGCGTTTCGGGTTTGAAACTCACCAGCGTGATGTCATCCCGCCGTTCCTCATTACCCTGCCATTCCCTGAACGCCCGCATGATCGCCCGGTTGAGCATTTTCGGGCTGTTGCCGCCGACGCTTTCGAGCGCTTCCTGAAAACGCCGGTAGCCAAGGCCGCGGGGGGTGCTTTCACCCACCTGCGTGGTGATGCCGTCGGTGGTGATGACAAAAGTGGTGTTGCCATCGAGGGGAACAGAGACCTGCTCGAGTTTCAGCGGCGCACCGGTATAGGTATAGCCGAGCGAGGTTTTGCTGCCGCGCCAGCGTGTTGCCTCGCCCTGATCATTGACAGTATAGATATCCATCGACGCCCCGCAGAATTGCACATCTCCCCCCTGCTTGGGGATCGACAGAAAGACAGCATCGAGGCCATCATTGGAAAGCCCGCCGCCGTTGATCTGGTTGAGCTGCAGGCTGACCCCGTCATGCAGTTGCTGCATCAGGTCGGCGACTTCCGGGGTCATCTCCCAGCGGCCAAGCGAGGCTGTGCTGGCCGCCGTGATCTGTTCAAGAACCGATGTCGCCACCATGGTCATAAACGCCCCAGGCACGCCGTGACCGGTGCAATCCATGACAACAAGGTATTCGCGGTCACCGATGGTCTTGTGCCAGTAGAAATCCCCGCCGACAACATCCTTGGGCTGCCAGACGATCGCCATCTCCGTCAGCGCCCGTTTCAGCCTGTCCTGATCAGGCAGCAGACTGCGCTGGATACGGCTGGCGTAATCGATCGAATCTGAAATCTGCTGGTTGGAATCACGCAGCTGCTCGGTGCGTTCGGCCACTCGTTTTTCAAGGTTGGAGTTGACCTGTTCGATTTCTTCCCGCGATTGTTGCAGGGTTTCCGCCATGGCGTTGAAGGCTGTCCCGATCTTCGCCAGTTCATCACGGCCACCAACAGTGATCCGGGTTTTCAGATCACCGGCGGAAAGCGAGCTTGTGCCCTTGATCAGTTCCGCCACGCGGCTGCGGATGTTGTTGCCCGCCAGAATGGTGAAGACCATCACCCCGAAGATCATGAAGATGCTAATATAAAGCATCTGGTCCTGAAACCCGGTCATTGCATCACGGGTGTTGCTGCCGATATTGCGGATATTCTTTGAAATCGTCTGATTGACATCACCGATCAGCACTTTCAGGTTTTCCTGGCTCTGCTTGCCGCTGCGGGTGAACTCGCCGAGATTGGCACCGATGGTGATGAAACCGAAGCCGCGCCGGCTTTCACCGTATCGGCCTGTGTAATAGGGGATCGTCGCTGCCGTTGTCAGTTTCCAGATGCCTGACCAGAAAATCTGGAATGAACCGAAACCGCCAGTGGAATTGATCTCATGCCAGCCGGCACATTGCGGGGCAAAATCCAGATAGCGGCAATCGAGCGGAATATGACCGGAACGGATCTGGGCGACATTCGGTTTGTTGTTGCGTGATTGATCGCTATAGGGGGACTCTTCGGCCAGCCAGGTATTGAGATCATCCTGCCCGGATGCCTTAAAGGCTATCGCCATCCCGGCGCTGATCCAGCCTGGCACACGCTGGCCGGTTTCAGGATCAAAGCCGGTGATGAAATATTCCCGCGGATGGGCGATGCTGCGGCCCTGATAATCCCACATAAACGCGTAATTGCCCTTGCTTGCATCCTTGATATCGGCGCGGAAAGCGTGACGCGAAAGATCATCTTCATCAGCGGTCTGACCCAGGTAATTGTTTTCCGGGATGACGTAATCGGTGAACTCCATGATATGGCGGTGATCGAGGGCCATCGTCAGATAACCTGTCTTGACCCCGTTCTCGACTACCGGTGTGGCAAAACGAATGATGCCTTCAAACCGCTGGCCTGCCGGGTTTTCCAGCCCGGCATAGGCGGAACCGGCCGGATCAAAATCAATCCCGGCCTTATCAGCCCGGGCTTTCGTATAGGGGCCGATCATATGGGTCGGGCGGTAGGCACCGATCACCTCGGAGACATAGATCTCACCATCGTTGAGGCGGCTGAGATCATCGAAATACCGCTCAGAGGCGGCAAAGGTTGCCTGCCTGTCCGTGACCACCCCCCGTTCGGGATTGATATCGCTCGATTTGGCAATTTCCCGCCCGTCAAGGTCGAGCAGCGTGATTTCGCGGTAAATCGGACGGGCGATCTTCTGCGGGTGATCAGGGATGGTGAACTGGAAACTGTTTGAGTTTTCAAGATTGGCCGTCTTGCGGGAATAGGCCGGGGAAACGGCAGACGCGCGGCGCTGCCAGGTGTCGGTTTCCGGATCATGGCCATGGGCTGTCGGGACTGTCACAAAGCCGCTCCGGCGCTGGCGGAAACGATCAAGCAAAGCCTGTTTGTCCGAGGTGCTGTCAAGGCTGTCGGCCAGAAACAGCAGATCACGGTCACGGTCGTGCAGAAAATCAGCCACCGCATCGGCCAGAAAGACCGTTAGCCGTTCCCAGTTGTGCTGGGTCAGCATATCAAGTTCATCGGAGGAGGCTTCGATCAGCTGTCCGGTGGATCCTGCCAGATCAACGGTAAACTGGGTTTCGAGAGCGTTGATGGCGGTGTTGACCTGATTGGAAATTTCCTTGGAACGGCTGGTAATGACGGCCACCGAAAGCACCATCGGCAAGACGATGACAATAACCAGAAAGGCAAAAAGTTTTTGTGTTATAGACAAGAAAACAACCTGATAATCACTTTACGGTCGCGTCAAAACCGCCCTGTGAAGCCTACTCCACCTCGGTGGTGGCGGCAAGTCGTCTTGTCATGTTGGCCGGTTCAGATCACCGTCAACATTGTGTTGTCATTGGCAGCAGCACTGCCGTCTTCTGTTTCAATTCCTTCTTCCTCAAGACCGAGATCAGCAAGGGCATCCTCGGTATCAAGCACCTCGGCTTCGCCGGTGGCTTCAATAATCTCAATCAACCGTTCTTCTGCTGAAACATCCTTGTCGTGGACAATGGTCACAGCGACCAGCGCCGCCAGGGTCGTGGCCTTCAATTCTGTTTCACTGTTCCGTGCAAACGGCAGAATGACGCATCCCTCCGGGATGCCCGCGTTGTTTTGAGGCATGGAAAATCTCCATTTTTGAGAGGAAAAGCACATTGATAACCCGTGTTGGCATCGGTGCTGATGCTCACAAGGTATAGACGATTATTAGTGTCCGGATACAACATGCAGTTAAAGCATCTCGCATTGGCGGGGCTGTTGTCAAATGTAATCGCAGTATTCACAAAAAGTTTAACAAAAGACGGCTGCAGTTGCCTGGCCCTGAAAGCCTGCCTTTCCTGCCACTACACCTTGTCTGCTGCGAATTTCAGTCACAAAAAAAGCGGACCAGAGCCCGCTTTCTTGTATATGAAACTGTGATCAAGAGCCGACGCGGCGGACATTGATCTGCCCGATCGGGGCGTTATTGACGTTTTTCACTGTGTTGGTGGGCTGGCTGTAGATCAGTGTTTCGACGCCAAATGTATCGACAACGCTGGCCTTGGCACGGATCTGCATCCCGACGAGAGCCTGGCTGAGATTAAGCACGGTTGACGACGAGCTGTCGACCGAACGCCAGTTGCGGCCATCCTTGGAAAATTCCCAGGTAACCGAAAGGCTGGCGATGCCGTCTTCATCGGAAACCCCGCCGGTGCGGACGGACATGGTGTTGCCTTCGATTGGCGTTCCCACCAGTTCAACCTCACCCTCGACCGGATCATCGACATTAAGGACAGTCTCGGACGGGTTGGAGATCAGCACTTCACGGGTGTTGTGGCTGTCCACATAGGTGATGATTGCCCGGTAGGAATAGCCGACATGTTGCTGGCCAAGCCGCAGCACCTCGGTTGTTGCATCCGGGAAGTTCTGCCATTCGGTCTTGGTGGAAGAACGCTGCCAGATCACTTCATAGGAGCCGATCCCGTCTTCATCGGCGATGGTGCTGGTATCGACCACCAGGGCATCTTCTTCCATGGCGGAACCGGTCAGGATCGGTGAGCCGGTGGGCTTGTCATTGACGTTCTGGACAGGCTGTGAGGCCGGGCTGATCAGGGTTTCGAGATTGCCCTGGCCATCAACATAGGTGATGACCACGCGCAGCACCTTGCTGACGTGAATTTCGCGCGGGGTGAAGGATTGCTGTGTCGCCCCGGAGATGTTTGTCCAGTCTGAGCCGTTGTTAGAAATCTGCCACTGCACGGAAACCTCGCCCATGCCGTCATCATCCATGATGGCGCTGGCATCGACGATCAGCGGGTCATCCTCAATGGCGACAAAGCCGTTGCCACCACTGCTGCCCTGGGCCTGTTGGCTGGCGTTGGCTGCGGTGTCGGAAGACCCGGAAGAAGATGAAGTTGAGCTGCTGCTTGCTGCCGATGATGCAGAAGACGAAGCGGCCGTGCTGGCGGCGCTGCTGCTGGCTGTGTCATCGTCTGTGGTAGGGACACCGCCGGCGAGGGCTGTTGAGGCAAAAAAGCCCAGAACAGCGAAAGTCATAAGTCCTGATGAAGTTTTCATCACAAGCCCCAAATTAGTCCATCAAGTTTGTTCTTATCGAAACATATAGAAAGATAGCGGAAAATAAAAAAATTTCATTATCTATTTTAACTTTTGCCTGTCTGCCCCATAGTATGGGGCTTGAAAAGGGCCGAAAACACGTGTTTCAGGCGCTTAAACGCCCAGGCTGTGGTGATAAAGGGGCAGCGTTGTGAAGGTCAAACGTCTTTATATCTTCAAGGCTGATGATGCCGCAGGGGCCCAGGCCCGCCTTGCAAGGCTCAAATCCTTTGTCGAGACAGCGGCGTTGCCGGACAGTGTTTCGATCCGGGCTTATACATCTCAGGAAGACAGCACCATGATTGTTGAAACTTGGATGTTTGATGATGACGCGGCGGAGGCTGCGGCGCAGCCGCTTATTGCGGAGATTCTCGCTGATGTCAGGCCCGCCGATACCCCGGCAAGCCATGCTGCGGGGCTCGGCGTCCTCGGTGACAGGGACCGCCTCTACTGGAACGACTAAAGTCTTTTCAGGTGTTTGCGGCCTGCCTGCCAGCGTTCAGGATGAAACCCAATTGTCAAGAATGGACCGTGCTTCGGGATTGTCTGGAAACAGCATGGCGTCATGGTTTTCCTTCTTGGCGGTCAATTCGACCACATAGCCGTTGGGATCACGGAAATAGATCGAATCGATAAAGCCGTGGTCGGAAATGCCGCGGGTTTCGATGCCTGCCGCCTTGCCTTTTTCGAACATGGCGTGAAGGTCTTCCATGCTCACTTCAAGGGCCAGATGCAGATCATAGTCATGCTGGCTCTTGAAATCGAAATCCTTGGCAGGGGCTTCGAAGAACGCGATGAACGAGCCGTCTTCCATCTGATAGAAACTGTGCAGGACCTTGGTCTGACGGCCTGTCTTTGTTTCGGTGATCTCAAGCGCCCCGGCCAGTTTCAGCCCGAGGAAATCTTCATAGAAGGCCCGGGTTTCGTGGCTGTTACGGCACCGATAGGCTTTGTGGTGAAGACCCCTGATCATCTCATCCTCCATTGCGATACAGTATTGGGCGCAAAGCATAGGATGGCGAAGGTCAAAACGTCAAGGCAACCCCGGAAAAGGGTTGCCTTGGAAGATGGTGTTGTGCGGGTTGGCGCAGATCAGCCGGGGATCTTGCCGCTAACCCCTTCAAGATAGTAGTTCATGCCCCAGAGTGCGCCGTCATCAAGCACCTCACCGGCGGGGACGATCTCTTTGCCGGTGTTGTCCTTGAGCGGACCGGCGAAGATCTGGATCGATCCCGAGGCGATGCCTTCAGCGGCTTCACGGGCCTTTGCCGCAACATCATCCGGCATATTGGTCATGGCGGACAGTTTCAGCATATCGGTGTTGAGCCCGCCCCAGGTGTTGCCGGCCCAGTGATCAGGGCCATCACCGGTGGACCAGGAGCCGTTGCGGACAGCTTCGATGCGCTTGATGTAATAGGGCCCCCAGTTGTTGATTGAGGCAAACAGCTGGGCCTTGGGGGCAAAGCCGATCATGTCGGTGGACTGGCCGAAACCGAGCGCACCTTCCTTTTCGGCAACCTGCAGCATGGCCGGGCTGTCGGTGTGCTGGGCCAGAATGTCGGCACCTTCGGCAATATGGACCTTGGCCGCGTTGGCTTCCTTGACCGGATCATACCAGGTGTTGACCCAGATCACCGAAACCGAGGCATCGGGGTTGACCGAGCGCAGCCCCTGGGCAAAGGCGTTGATACCCATGACAACTTCGGAAATCGGGAAGGACCCGATATAACCGATCTTGTTGGATTTGGTCATCAGCCCGGCGACAACGCCCTGAATGTAGCGGCCTTCATAGAACCGGATATTGCCGGTAGCCATGTTCGGGCTGCGCTTGTAGCCTGTCATATGCTCAAACTTGATATCGGGGAATTCCTTGGAAACCTTCAGCGTCGGGTCCATGTAGCCGAAAGAGGTGGTGAAGATGATATCGTTCCCCTGCTGGGCCAGCTCGCGGATCACGCGGGTGGCATCCGGGCCTTCGGGAACGTTTTCGACAAAGGTCGTTTCGACATCATTGCCGAAATGGTCGACAACCATCTGCCGGCCAAGTTCATGGGCATAGGTCCAGCCATGGTCGCCCGGGGTTGTCAGATAGACAAAACCCACCTTGGTGGTCTCGGCCGAGGCTGCACTGCCCATGGCCATCCCCAGCACGAGACTGAGGGTTGCAAGGATTCTTTTCATCATTGATCCACTCTCCTTCATATGGTTATCCCGGTTCAGTTTGATTGGTGAAAAGGTCGACCGAGACAGGCAGGCACGGCGTTCGATGAAATACGAGTCCGTGCCGAAATCAAAATAAGCGCAATTATTGTGGCAAGATATGGCAGCATTGACAAGAACTGCGATGCGATCGGCCAGCCTCTGGCCTGTCCGGCCAGCTGCATGATCGTGATGCCACCGAAAATGATCGCGCCCACCAGAATCCGGGATGGCATCCATGATGCAAAAACCACCAGCGCAAGGGCGATCCAGCCGCGTCCCGCTGTCATGCCTTCGGACCAGTGCGGGGTCAGGACAAGCGGGATATAGGCCCCGCCCATGCCGGCACAAATGCCGCCGAAGCCGACCGCCATCCACCGGGTCAGCACAACGCTGTAGCCCAGCGCATGGGCGCTGTCATGGCTGTCGCCGACCGCCCGCAGCACCATCCCCCAGCGGCTCCGCCAGAGAAAGGCTGAAACCCCGATAATCAGTACAAAGGCCAGATAGAACAGCAGGTCATGACCAAAGATCACCGGCCCGATAAGGGGGAGCGATGACAATAGCGGGATATCGAGTGGCGGCAGGCTTTCGGCTGTCTTGCCGACCAGTGGTGCCCCGGCCAGCCCGGAAAACCCAGTGGCAAAAATCGTCAATGCCAGCCCGGTGGCGACCTGATTGGTCATCAGCGTCACCGCGAAAAAAGCAAAGACCAGGGCCAGCAGCAAGCCCCCCAATGCCCCGGCGATAATGCCGGTATAGGGGTTGCCTGTGTAGAGCACCGCCGCCAGCGCGCTTACCGCACCGATCAGCATCATGCCCTCGACACCAAGATTGAGCACCCCGGATCGTTCCGCGACCAGTTCACCGGTCGCCGCCAGGAGCAGCGGGATCGACGTGGCCAGAATAGTGATCAGCAGAGCTTCCATCACGAGCCTCCCCGGGCGGTCTTTGCCCATTCGAGGCGATACTGCTGCAGGGTGGCCCCGGCCAGCAGATAAAAAAGCAGGATGCCCTTGAACAGCCCGGTCACAACCTTGGGGATACCCATGGCAATCTGGGCATTGTCACCACCAAGCTCTGCCATCGCGACCACGACCCCGGAGAGAATCACCGCCAGCGGGTTGAGCCTTGCCAGAAACGCCACGATGATGGCGGTAAAGCCGTAGCCGAAACTGATATGCGGTTGCAGCTGGCCGATATTCGCGGAAACCTCGATCATACCGGCGAGCCCGGCCAGGCCGCCGGAGGCCGCCAGCACGGCGATGGTAATACCCTTTTCACTGAACCCGGCAAATCGCCCGGCTCTCGGGGCCGTGCCGATAACCCGAACAGCATAGCCGGGCAGGCTGCGCATCATCATCCACCAGCCGAGGGGGGCCAGCACGAGCGCGATCAGGACGCCGTAATGCAACTGGCCGATAGGGCCATAGAACGGGATCGGCATCCGGCTGATCAATCCGGCATCGGGGTAGAGCGGTGTCAGGGGAAAGCCGAACGCCATCGGGTCACGCAGCGGCCCGCGGACACAATAATCAATCACCAGGGCGGCAACATAGGTCAGCATCAGCGTGACAAGAATTTCATTGGCGCGGAAAATCACCCGGCATAAGGCCGCGATTCCCGCCCAGAACGCCCCGGCGAGGATGGCGACCAGCATCATCCCGGGCAGCAGCAGCGGTGATGTCGTGTCGGGAAAGGCGAGGGCGAGAGCCCCGGCTGCCAGTGCGCCGATGGTCAACTGCCCTTCCGCCCCGATATTCCAGATATTGGCCCGGTAACAGAAGGTCAGGCCAATGCCGATGATGATGAGCGGGCAGGCCTTGACCGCCAGATCGGAAATCCGGTCAAGCCGGGACAGCGGCGAGATGAAATACTGGTAGAGCGCCTCGCCCGGATTATAGCCGAGCAGGCCGAAGATCATCGCTCCGGTCAGCACCGTGGCAAACAGGGCCAGCACAGGCGTCAGCAGCACCCGCAGGGTCGAGATATCATCGCGGGGGACAAGCCTGATCATGCGGCCGTCTCCGCGCCGCCCATGAGCAGGCCGATGGCCTCTGCAGTCATGCTCCCGGCATCATGAAGCGGGCTCAGGCGGCCTTCATGGAGCACCCCGATACGGTGGGCGAGAGTGAGGATTTCTTCGAGGTCCTGGCTGATCAGGATAATCGCACAGCCTGCATCGGCAAGCGCCAGCAGCGCCCGGCGAATCGCCGTTGCCGCCCCGACATCCACCCCCCAGGTCGGCTGGTTGACAATGGCCACTTTCGGCGTCGCAATCAGCATCCGCCCCATGATGAATTTCTGCAGGTTGCCCCCTGACAGCTGAGAGGCCAGCGGATCATCGGTGGGGGTGCGCACATCATTGTCGGTAATGATGGTCCGGGATTCCCGCTTCGCCGAGGCCGGGTTCACAAAAATCCGCTTCAGCCAAGGAAGGCCGGCCGCGTAATCACTGTAGCGTGTCAGAAAAGTATTGTCGGTGAGGCTCATGGCCGTGATCGCTGCATGGCCGTTGCGTTCTTCGGGGACAGTCTCAATGCCGCGCTGGCGGCGGGCATCAGGGCCGAGCTGGCCGATGGCCTCACCGTCAAGGGTGATGCTGCCAGGGGTCGGGCTGCGCCATTCGCCGCTCAGGGCTTCCGCCAGTTCTTCCTGGCCGTTGCCGGAAACACCGGCAATGCCGATAATATCCCCCGCTGCAATATCCATGGTGATGGCCGAAAGCCCCACGCCAAAATCACTGGCCGGCGGCCGGTCGAGATCCTTGATCTGCATCAGTGGCTGGCGTGCCTTGCGGGGTTTTTCCTCGCGCCGTTCGATCCAGTCAACACTGCTGCCGACCATCATCTCCGCCATCGCCCTGGTGCTGCTTTGCTGCGGGATGACTTCCCCGACATGGCGGCCATGGCGGAGGATGGTCGCCTTGCTGGCGAGGGCCATAATTTCATCGAGTTTGTGGCTGATATAGAGGATGGCACAGCCTTCATCCGCCAGCCTGCGCAGCACGGTGAAGAGCTGCTGGCTTTCCTGCGGGGTCAGCACCGAGGTGGGTTCATCCATGATCAGCAGTTTCGGGTTCTGGAGCAGGCAGCGGAGAATTTCAACCCGCTGCTGCTCACCGACAGAAAGCCCGCCCACCGGCCTGTCGGGATCGATCTGCAACCCCCAGCGTCCGGCAGCATCGATGATATCCTGGCGCAGGCTGGAGAGGCTTTTGTCGGCATCAAGGGCAAGGGCGATGTTTTCTGTGACCGTTAAGGCCGGGAACAGCGAGAAATGCTGGAAGACCATGGCAATCCCCATGGCCCGGGCAGCATTGGGTGAGGAGATAAGCACAGGCTGGCCCTGCCAGACAAACTCGCCCTCATCAGGCTGCATAACGCCGTAGAGCAATTTGACAAAGGTGGATTTGCCGGCGCCGTTTTCGCCCAGCAGCGCGTGGATCTTGCCTGCCTCAATCGTCAGCCCGATGCTGTCATTGGCGGTAAATTCACCAAACCGCTTGCTGATGGATCGGGCATGAAGGAGCACAGGTGTTGCAGGCATGAGGCCATCGTGAACAGATCATCAAAGAGTGGGGCATCCTACCCGTTCAGGCCTGCGCTGACCAGAGGGAATCTATGACCGGTCGAGGGATTCCCGATGAAAAAGATAGAGACCCGAGGCAATGATGATCAGCACGCCGATGACGCTTTCAAGATCGAGCAGATCACCGAACACCAGATAGCCGAAAACAGTGGCCCCGATGATCTCGATATACTGGAACGGGGCGAGCAGGCTGGCCGGGGCCCGGCGCATCGCGAAGACGATCATCAAATGGCCGATGGTCGAGAAGACGCCGAGGCAGATCACCCAGAACACCGCTTCGCCCACTGGCAGCGACGGCTTGAGCGGCGTGATCCCAAACCCCTCGCCAAAAGCCAGGGCGAGCGACATCACCAGCACAGCTGAAAGCCCCACCACCCACTGCATCTGGAATGGGTTGACCACCCCGGATATCCGCCGTGTCAGCAACAGGTAGAAGGCGAAGGTCACGGCGGTTGCCAGCGGCAGCAGTGCCGGCAGACCGACGCTCGCAAAACTCGGCCTGATCACCAGCAACGCTCCGGCAAAGCCAAGGATGATTGCGAGGATACGGCGAATCCGGATCACCTCGCCGAGGAAGATGACGCTCAGCAGGGTGAGTACCATGGGTTCCACAAAGAAGATCGAGATCGCGGCGGCGATCGAAAGATAGTTGAGCGCGGCAAAGAAAAACAGTGTCGCCGCCGCCAGCAACACACCGCGCGTGAACTGAATGAGCAGCGTTTCCGGCGGCAGTTTCCAGAGCCGGTTATAGAGAATGATTGGCGTGATCAGCAGCGATTGCAGAAAGAACCGGAACCACACCACCTGCCCCGGTGACATGGTCTGTCCCAATAATTTGGCAAAGACATCGATGCCGGGGATGATCAGCATGGCAATCGCCATGAGAATCATGCCGCGGAAATGACTGTCCTTGACGGGGCCTGCATGGATGAGGCGGGTAAAATTCATGACATCGTCTTCATAGCCTTCGATGGCATTAGTCTGCGTTGTTTCGCCGAGGTTGACCAGTGAAAATGCGGATGACACCGCTTCAGCCCAGATTTGCTCTTGCCTTGATGACGCAAAAGATTAAGGTGAGGGTATATTTAAACCGAAAGGATTTTGAAGATGGCTGAACCCCATTTGCTTGTTCACCATGCCGGTGACAATGTCGGTGTTGTTGTGGTCGAAAACCTGACAGCCGGAACGGAAATGCTCTGTGTCGTGACCGAAGACAATTCCGATTTCACCCTGACCGTCAACCACGATGTGCCGATCGGGCACAAGGTGGCGCTTGTTGATTTCAGTGATGGCGACACGGTCATGAAATACGGTCAGGATATTGGCAAGATTGTTGCTGCGGCAGGCAAGGGCGACCATATCCATGTTCACAATCTGAAGACAAAGCGCTGGTAGGGGGCTGTTATGGCATCAAACAACACATTTTTTGGTTATCGGCGTGAAAACGGCCGTGTCGGCGTCCGCAACTATGTCGCCATTCTGCCTGTCGATGATATCTCCAACGCTGCCTGTGAGGCTGTTGCGAAGAACATCCAGGGGACAATGGCCCTGCCGCATTCGTATGGCCGCCTGCAGTTTGGTGAAGATCTCGAATTGCATTTTCGCACCATGATCGGGACCGGGGCAAACCCCAATATCGCGGCTGTAGTCGTGATCGGGATCGAACCCGGCTGGACGCAGAAGATCGTTGACGGGATCGCCAAGACGGGCAAGCCCGTGGCCGGGTTTTCCATTGAACAGAACGGCGATATCAACACCATCGCCGCCGCCTCGCGGACAGCCAAGGAATTCGTTCATCTGACAAGCGAATACCAGCGTGAAGAATGCGATATGGCCGAGCTTTGGGTATCGACCAAATGCGGTGAAAGCGATACCACCACCGGGCTGTCTTCCTGCCCCACTGTCGGCAATATGTATGATAAACTGCTGCCCAAGGGCATTTACGGCTGCTTTGGTGAAACCTCCGAGATCACCGGGGCTGAACATCTCTGCCGTGACCGTGCGGCCACCCCGGAAGCTGGTGAGAAGTTTATGAAGATCTGGCAGGCCTATCAGGATGAGGTGATCGAACCGTTCAAGACCTCAGACCTTTCTGAATCCCAGCCGACCAAGGGCAATATCGAAGGCGGCCTGACCACCATTGAAGAAAAGGCTCTCGGCAATCTGGAAAAGATCGGCCGCACCAGCACCTATATTGATGCGCTGGGCCCGGCAGAAGAACCGGAAAAGGGCCCCGGGCTCTATTTCATGGACACATCCTCTGCTGCGGCGGAATGCGTCACCCTGATGGCGGCGGCGGGCTATGTTGTCCACACCTTCCCGACAGGGCAGGGCAATGTTGTCGGGAACCCGATCGTGCCGGTCATCAAGATTACCGGCAACCCCCGGACTGTCCGCACCATGGGTGAGCATGTCGATGTTGATGTCTCCGGTGTTCTGCGCCGTGAGAAGACCATTGATGAAGCCGGTGACAGCCTGATCGAAATGATCCGCCGCACCGCCAACGGCCGCCTGACTGCTGCCGAAGCACTCAATCACCGTGAATTTGTGATGACGAAACTCTACCGCAGCGCCTGATCCGCGTCATGGCAGAGATCATCATCAGTGAATTCATGGACGACATCGAAGTCGCGGGTCTTTCCCGCGACTTTGACGTTTTCTATGACCCGGGTCTTGTCGGTGAGCCCGAGCGACTGGCCAGCCTGATGGGGCCGTGCCGGGGGCTGATCGTCCGCAACCGGACAATGGTCACAGCCGCATTGATGGATGCCGCCCCGGGGCTTGCGGTCATCGGCCGTCTCGGCGTCGGGCTCGACAATATTGATCTTGATGCCGCTGCTGCCCGGGGGGTGAAGGTCTGCCCGGCGGTGGGGGCAAACGCTGCATCCGTGGCCGA
Source organism: Puniceispirillales bacterium (SeqCode) (assembly GCA_049889655.1). Taxonomy (GTDB): domain Bacteria; phylum Pseudomonadota; class Alphaproteobacteria; order Puniceispirillales; family UBA1172; genus UBA1172. The sequence continues at coordinate 11,795 of JBMHCY010000016.1, read as the reverse complement.
ATATGCGCTCCTGGCGATGCTGCATCTGTTGCGGCCGGTGGTCATGGCCACCCCGGCGATGCTGGCAGGCACATTCCCCCGGGGTGAATTGTCAGGGGGCAGCGAGATCGGCGGCAAGGTTCTGGGCCTCATCGGCGGCGGGATGATCGGAGCCGCCCTTGCCGGACGCGCTCGTGCCCTCGGTCTTGATGTGGTGATCACCGATCCCGGGCTCACCGTGGCCACCACCCCCGAAGGCTGCCGTCTCGTCTCCCTTGAGACCTTGCTTGAGACAGCGGATGTCATCTCGCTGCACGTTCCGCTCAATAAACACACCCGCGGCATGGTGGATGCGGCGATGCTTGCCCGGATGAAACCCGGTGTCGTGCTGATCAACACCGCCCGTGGCGGTATTGTCGATCATGCAGCCCTTGCGACGGGCCTGCGAAACGGTCATGTCGGTGGGGCCGCGATTGATGTTTTTGAAGAAGAACCTGCCTCAAAGGAGAGCCTTGCGATGTTTGACGGGGTGGAAAACCTCGTGCTGACGCCCCATATCGCAGGGCTGACGATGGAATCCAACGCCCGTGTTGCCGCGATGACGGCAGCGCAGGTCCGTACTGTTCTGGAAACGTGATCATGACAACCCTGACCCCAGCCCGATTAAAAGATATTATCACCGCCGCCCTTGAGGCCTCGAATACCCGCCCCGAAGCAGCGGCGGCGGTTGCCGATGCCCTCACCCTTGCCGAGATCGACGGCAAGAAAGGCCACGGGCTCAGCCGCGTGCCCAGTTATGCTGCCCAGGCCCGTTCCGGCAAGGTGGACGGCATGGCAATCCCGCGCATAAACCAGGTCAAACCGGCCGTGCTGGCGATCGATGCCGCGCATGGCTTTGCCTATCCGGCTTTTGAGGAGATGCAGCAGCATCTGCCGCCGGTTGTCCGGCAACAGGGGATCGGGCTTGCGCTTGTAAGCCATTCGCATCATTACGGTGTTGCAGGCCATCATGTCGAACGCCTTGCCGAGGCCGGGTTTGTCGCCCTGCTGTTCGGCAATACCCCGGCGGCGATGGCCCCCCATGGCGGCAAGACACCACTGTTCGGCACAAACCCCGTTGCCTTTGCCGCCCCTCTTGCCGACAGGCCGCCCATGGTGATCGATCTGGCGACATCATCGGTGGCACGCGGCAATATCCTGACCGCTGCCCAGAAGGGTGAGCCGATCCCCGAGGGCTGGGCGCTTGATGCTGATGGCAGGCCGACCACTGATCCTGAGGCGGCGCTCAAGGGATCGATGGTGCCGATGGGTGATGCCAAAGGCGCGGCACTGGCCCTGATGATTGAGGTGCTGGCCGCCGGGCTGACAGGATCGGCCTTCGCTGATGAGGCGAGTTCGTTTTTTGAAGCCGAAGGCCCGCCACCGAATACAGGTCAGGTCATGCTGGCCATTGATCCCGGCGTGGTGGCCCGGGATATGCTCGAACGGCTTTCCGATTTTGCCGCCCGTATCGAAAATGATGGCGGGCGTCTGCCGGGCAGCACCAGGCTGGTGCGGCGCGGGGCTGCCGTGACCGGGATCACGGTGGATCAAAAAGCACTGGCGGCGGCACAGGAGATCGCCGGCCTGCCCTTGGAATGATAATCAGGCTTGGCTAGACTGATCGTGGTGGAGGATGAACGCATGGATTGGCAGCACTGGGATCTTGACGTTGATGAGACAGGCCGGGCGAGGCTCACCCTTGCTGTTGAGGGCAAATCGGTCAATGTGCTGACCCGTGCCGTGCTCGATGAACTGGCCGGGGTGCTTGACGCGCTTGAGGGCAATCCAGCAATCACCGGCATGATCCTCTGCTCGGGCAAGCCGGGTTTTGTCTACGGGGCTGACATCAATGAATTTGAGGTGCTTGAGGATGAAGAGGCCGTGGCTGATCTTGTCATCTTTGTCCATGGCCTGTTCAACCGGCTTGCGGCATTGCCGTTCCCGACCGTTGCTGCAATCGATGGTTATGCCCTCGGTGGCGGGCTTGAACTGGCGCTGACCTGCGATCGGCTGGTGGCGACAGCATCCCCCAAAACCTGTCTGGCGTTTCCGGAAATCAAACTCGGTCTGATGCCGGGCTATGGCGGGACCGGCCGTGCCTGGGCGCGGGTTGGCTCGGCTGCTGTGCTCGACATGATGCTGACAGGCCGTATGGTCAAGGCAGCGGAAGCTGCTGAAACTGGCCTTGTCGACAGTCTCGCCGACCCTGACGGTGATCTGCTGGATGCCGCCGGGGCGATGCTCGCCGAATGCAGCGGGGTCAAACCCGAACGCCGCCAGCCCGAAGGTGATGATGCCGCGGCTGCTGCGGCCACCGCCCGTGAGGCGCATCTGGGGCGGCTGCGGCCGGACCATACCCCAGCCCCTTTTGCCATCATCGATCATATTGCCCGCCATGCCCCCGATGCGGCAGCGATCTCGGCTGCTGAAACGGATATCTTTCCAGTGCTGATGATGACCGCGGCTTCCGACGGGTTACGGCGGCTTTTCAGCCTCCAGGATATGGTCCGGAAAGAAGCTCGGGGCGACAGCGGGATCAGCCGCATCCACGTCATCGGCGCCGGGGTGATGGGCGGTGATATCGCTGCTGTTGCCGCTATGCAGGGAATTGAGGTCACGCTTGCGGACCTCTCGGCCGATGCACTGGAAAAGGCCGGTGAGCGCGCCCGCGCACTCTTTACCCGGCGACTCAAATCCGATGAGGCGGTCGCCGCCGCCATGGCAAGGCTGGTGCTTGACCCGGAACAGAACGGGCTGGCCGAGGCTGATCTTGTGATCGAGGCGGTATCTGAAAACCCCGAGGTAAAGAAAAAGGTTTTTACCGCGATCGAGGGCAAAACCCGGCTGGAGGCAATCCTCGCCACCAACACCTCGTCAATACCGCTTGAGGAAATCGCAACGGCATTGGAAGATCCGTCACGGCTTGTCGGGATTCATTTCTTCAACCCGGTACCGGTATTGCCGCTGGTCGAAATCATCTGGTCCGAGGCCTCGGATCAGGACATGGTCCAGCGGTCGATGCGCTTTGCCGGGGCTCTCGGCAAGATGCCGATCCGCTGCAAATCCGCCCCGGGCTTTCTCGTCAACCGGGCGTTGCTGCCCTATGTGCTGAAAGGCATCGCCATGATGCTGGAGGGCACCGACCCTGACCTGATCGATCAGGCAATGACCGATTTCGGGATGCCCATGGGGCCGGTGGAACTGGCCGATCAGATCGGTCTTGATGTGACCCATGATGCGAGCCTGCCGCTTGGCATGGATGCGGCTGTCGCGGCTGCGCTCAAGGACCGGATCAATGCCGGTGATCTGGGGCGCAAGTCAGGCCGCGGCTTCTATGAATGGGATGCCAAGAAAGCCCTGCGGCCACGGGCGGCGTATGATCAGGCGGTGCTTTCGGGCCTTGCCGCCGACCTGCTCAGCCCCATGATCGACCAATGCCGTCAGGCGGTGGCCGAAGGGGTTGTCGATTCTGCCGAACACGCCGATGCCGGGATGATTTTCGGCACCGGTTTCCCCGGTTTCAGGGGTGGCCCGCTTCACCATGATGATCAGCTGAGGACTGTTTGATGTACCACGCCCCACTCAAGGATATTCGTTTCGTTCTCAATCATGTCGTCGGAACAGAGGCCGTCATGAACGATCTCGGCCTGCAGGAAACAATGACCCCTGATCTGATCGATGCTGTGCTGGAAGAGGCCGGCAAGTTCGCCGAAGAGATCATCGCCCCGACCAATCACAGCGGTGACAAGACCGGGTCTGTCCGCAACGATGATGGCAGTGTGACAACCCCGGCCGGTTTTGCCGAGGCCTATAAAGCCATGGCTGAAGGCGGCTGGACCGCCATGGAAGCCCGCGAGGAATTCGGCGGCCAGAATATGCCGATGGTGGTGGCCTCGATGGTCAACGAGATCTGGCAATCGGCCAATATGGCCTTTGCTCTCAGCCATTTGCTGACTCAAGGCCAGATCTATGCGCTGCAGAAATCGGCCAGCCCGGATCAGCAGCAGACCTTCATTCCCCCCATGGTCGAAGGCCGCTGGACAGGCACCATGAACCTGACCGAACCACAGGCCGGGACCGATCTGGCGGCGATCAAGACGAAAGCTGTTCGCGAAGGTGACCACTACCGCATTTCAGGCCAGAAAATCTATATCACCTACGGTGAGCACGACATGGCTGAAAACATTGTTCATCTGGTGCTTGCCCGTACCCCTGACGCGCCGCCGGGGGTGAAGGGAATTTCGGTCTTCATCGTGCCGAAATATCTGGTCAATGCCGATGGCAGCCTTGGCGAGCGCAATGATGTCCATTGCGTCTCCATTGAAAAGAAACTGGGGATCAAGGGCTCTCCCACGGCGGTGCTGTCCTATGGTGATAACGGCGGTGCTGTCGGGTATCTCGTGGGGGAGGAAAACCAGGGGCTCGCGATCATGTTCGGGATGATGAACCATGCCCGGTTTGCTGTCGGCATCCAGGGGCTGGCCGTGGCTGAACGGGCCTGGCAGCAGGCGCTTGCCTATGCCGGTGACCGCCGCCAGGGTACGCCGCTCGAAGGCAAGCCCGGTGACAGCATCATCCACCATCCCGATGTGCTGCGTCTGATCACCACCATGAAGGCCGATATTGAGGCCATGCGGGCCCTGACTGCTCTCGGCGGGGCCGCCCTCGATCTTTCCCACGAAAGCGGCGACAGTACTGTCGAAGACCGCGCCGCCTTGCTGATCCCCATCATCAAAGGCTGGCTGACAGAAAAATCGCTGACAGTGACGTCGGATGCTGTTCAGGTCCATGGCGGCATGGGCTTTATCGAGGAAACCGGGGCTGCCCAGCATTACCGGGATTCGCGCATCCTGCCGATCTATGAGGGCACCACCGCGATCCAGGCCAATGACCTTGTCTTCCGCAAGACGATCAGGGATGAAGGCCGGGCGGTGCTGTCCCTGATCGGTGAAATTGAAACCGAGATGCAGCCGCTTGCCGGGGGGGATGATGTCACCGGACGCGCCGCGGCGGGTGTGCTCAGCGGCTGCGGGAAGGCCCGCGAGGTGGTGGCGCATATTCTGGCAACCTCGAATGATCCGCGGCGTCCAGCCTCGGGCGGGGTCAACTATCTGATGCTGATGGGTACCCTCTGCGGCGGCTGGCTGATGGCCCGTTCGGCTGAAGCCGCCACCCGGCTTGCGGCGGAAGAAGGCAGTGATACTGTGTTTTTCCAGTCGAAACTGGCCACGGTCGACACCTATACAAGCCACAGCCTGCCAAGGATCACGGCACTGGCGGAAACAATCCTCAATGGCGATACAGCAGTGCTTTCCATGCAGCCGGAATGGCTGGGCCTCTAGCGTTTTTCTTCGGGGATCAGGCCTCTCGGGGCAAACCGCAACACCAGCAGCAGGACAAGACCCATCGTCATCAGGCGGGTATGGGCGGCGTTCTTGAGAAGATGCATCTTCAGCCAGGAATCATCGGCCATGCCGAGAGTCAGCATATTGATCAGCCAGAGCCCGATCGGTTCGGCCTCGATCCAGAAGAACCAGATCAGGAAACCGCCGAGGATCGCCCCGGCATTGTTGCCCGAGCCGCCGACAATCACCATCACCCAGATCAGGAAGGTAAAGCGCAGCGGCTGATATGATGCCGGGGTGAACTGGCCGTCAAGGGTTGTCAGCATGGCCCCGGCCAGCCCCACCAGTGCTGAGCCGAGAATGAACACCTGCAAATGCCGCGAGGTTACATCCTTGCCCATGGCGTTGGCGGAAACCTCATTGTCGCGGATCGCCCGCATCATCCGACCCCAGGGTGATTTGAGTGCAGTTTCAGAAAGCCAGTACACGGCAGCCAGGATGAGGATGAAGATAATCGCGTAAAGCCCCTTGACCATCAGTGTCGAGGCATCTGTCACATTCAGCCCCAGTCGAGCCGACCAGCCGATGAACCATTCGGCCTGTTGCAGTTCAACCTCATAGGGGACAGGCCGCGGCAGACCCGAGACGTTCTTAACCCCGCGGGAGAACCAATCCTCGTTTTTCAGCATATAGATGATGATCTCGGAAATCCCCAGCGTTGCGATGGCGAGATAATCCGAGCGCAGGCCGAGCGCCACCTTGCCGATCATCCAGGCAACGGCTGCCGCCACCAGCGCTCCGACAATCCAGGACAGCATGATCGGCAGCCCGAAGCCGCCGAGATACCCTGTCTTGGCTGGTTCGACTGCTTCGATCGCCGCCACCGCCGGGTCGAGCACAAGCCGGAAGCAGACAGCCCCGATGAGGGTGATCCCAGCCGTGATGATGATCCGTTTGCGGCCTTGTTTCGCCAGCCTGCGCCAGGCGATCACCGCGAGGGCTGTGGTGATGATCGCCACCAGCACGGCAAGGGCAATGCCGCCGCCACCGGCGGCAATCGCATCGTGGACAGGCGGCATTGAGATGATGACGGCGGAAATGCCGCCAAGGGCCGTGAAGCCCATCATCCCGAAATTGACCAGCCCGGCATAACCCCACTGGATATTGACCCCGAGAGTCATGATTGCCGAAATCAGGCAAAGATTGACCAGCGCGAAAGCCAGATTCCAGCTTTGCAGCATCCCCACCATGATGATCATCAGCCCCATGGCGGCAAAAAGAACAGGTTTGCGGGCGGTTTCACTGATCACAGCGTTTTTCCTCCAAACAGTCCGGTCGGCCTGATCAAGAGAACGATGACAAGAATAACAAAGGACAGCGCGATCTTATAGTCAGTGGACAGCAGCTGCATCAGCCCGCTCGGGGCCATGCCTTCCGGCAGCAGATAGAACAGCACCTTTTTATAGGCAAAGGTGATGGTCAATTCCGAAAAGGCAATCACAAAACCGCCAGCGATCGCCCCGAGGGGGCTGCCGACACCGCCGACAATCGCCGAGGCAAAGATCGGCAGCAGCAACGACAGGAAGGTGAAGGGTTTGTAACTTTTGTCGAGGCCATAGAGCGTGCCTGCAGTGGCCGCCAGTACCGCGGTGATGATCCAGGTGATCAGCACCACCCGTTCCGGGTTGATCCCAGACAGCAGTGCCAGATCTTCATTATCGGAATAGGCGCGCATCGATTTGCCGGTGCGGGTCTTTTCCAGAAACCAGAACACCGCCCCGACAAGAATGACGGCGGTCACCAGCGTGATCACCTGCGTTGTCCGGATCGACAGGCCTTCGGAAAGGCCGGTCATTGTCTTGAATTCACGGGCTTTCAGAATGAACCGGACACCATCGGCGAAAACCTGGTCATTCGGGCCGATCACGAACCGGATCAGCCCGCCAATGAGGAACATCACCCCGATCGAGACAATCAGCAGGGTGACATTTTCCGCCCGGGTTTCGCGGTAATAGCGGAACACCAGCCGGTCTGTCAGCAGCACCAGCATGATCGTTGCGGCAATCCCCACCGGCAGGGCGATGAGGGCTGTCGGCAGGGGGCCAAGGCCAACCCCGTTCTGTTGCAGCATCCAGGTTATCAGGATGGTGATCATGGCCCCGAAGGACATCATCTCACCATGGGCGAAATTGGAAAACCGCAGGATGCTGTAGACCATGGTGACGCCAAGCGCACCGAGCGCCAGCTGGCTGCCATAGGCGAGCCCCGGGACAATAACGAAATTGCCGAGCAGGACAAGGGCATTGAGCAGATCAACCATTATCAGCCTCCGAGAAATGCCCGTCTGACTTCGGGGTCAGCCAGCAACGCTTTGCCGGTATCGGTGTATCGGTTTTCGCCCTGCACCAGCACAAAGCCGTGATCCGCGATCTCAAGAGCCTGCCGGGCATTCTGTTCAACCATCAGGATGGCAATGCCGGTGCGTGCAACTTCAATGATCCGATCAAAGAGTTCATCCATGACAATCGGCGAGACCCCGGCGGTGGGTTCATCGAGCATCAGCACATCGGGCTGGGTCATCAGGGCGCGCCCGACAGCGACCTGCTGACGCTGGCCACCGGAAAGTTCGCCCGCAGGCTGGCGCCGTTTTTCTTTCAGGATCGGAAACAGATCAAACACCTGGGCCATGGTGTCGGCGAAATCATCAGTACGGATGAACGCCCCCATTTCCAGGTTTTCCTCCACCGTCATTGAGGTGAAAATATTATGGGTCTGGGGCACAAAGCCCATGCCCTTGAGCACCCGCTGTTCGGGTTTCAGCCCGGTGATGATCTCATCGCCAACCCGCACTGTGCCTTCGCGCAATTCGAGCATCCCGAAGAGTGCCTTCATGGCGGTTGATTTGCCTGCCCCGTTGGGGCCGACCACCACCGCGATCTCACCCTTGTCGACACCGATGGTGCAGCCATGCAGGATATCCGCCCCGCCATAGCCGCCCCACATATTTTCACCGATCAGATACGCCATGACCGTGCCCTATGCCGTCTTGTTCTTGAGACCGGTACCGAGATAAGCCTCGATCACGTCTTCATTGGCCTTGACCTCATCGACACTGCCCTCGGTCAGCACGGCACCTTCGGCCATGACGATCACCGGATCACAGAGCCGGGCGATGAAATCCATATCATGTTCGATCATGCAAAATGTATAGCCGCGTTCGCGGTTGAGCCGCAGGATCGCATCACCGATGGTCTTCAACAGCGTCCGGTTAACCCCGGCCCCGACTTCATCAAGGAAAACGATCTTGGCATCGACCATCATGGTACGGCCGAGTTCCAGCAGTTTCTTCTGGCCGCCGGAAAGGTTGCCGGCGCGTTCTTCGGCCACTGGGGTGAGCTGGAGAAAATCGATGACATCATTGGCGCGGCGGCGGATTTCCTCTTCCTCAGCCTGGACCCGGGCCGGCCGGAACCAGGCATCGATCAGGCTTTCGCCCGACTGGCCGGAAGGCACCATCATCAGGTTTTCACGCACGGTCAGTGATGAAAATTCATGGGCGATCTGGAATGTCCGTAAAAGCCCCCGGTGGAACAGGGCATGAGGCGGCAGGCCGGTGATATCCTCACCGTCGAGCATCACCGTTCCGGATGAAGGCTGATGCAGCCCGGCAATGATATTGAAAAGTGTTGTCTTGCCGGCACCGTTTGGCCCGATCAGGCCGGTGATCGTCCCGGCCTCGATGGTCAGCGTCACGTCATTGACAGCGTGGAGACCACCGAAAAACTTGTTGAGTTGATCAATTCGTATCATGGCCGGATGTCGGAAATGCGAAACAAAGCAGAAAGGCCGGTCAGCAAGACCGGCCTTTCAGGGATGGGTTTAGCGATAGCGAGCTGTTTCGAACGCACCGCCCTTGACTTCAAGTTCGGCGTAGCTGCCAGCAGATTCACCGGCACCGATGAGTTCAACAGCTGTGGCACCGACGTAATCGACATCTTTACCTTCGCTGATCAGTTTCAGCGCCTTGCCGAGTTCACCCGGATAGATCTTTTCACCCGGGGCGTTGGCCACATCCATGACATTGGCCTTGAAGGCCTGGCTGTCGGTGGAACCGGCGGCCTGCATGGCAAGGATGATAAGCGCGGCGGCATCATAGGATTCGCCGACGAAAGGACCCGGGGCAAAGCCGGCTGCTTCGGCGAGGGAAGCAAACTGGGCGGCACCCGGGCTGTCTGTCCCCGGCAGGCTGCCGATCGAGCCGTCAAGATCAGGGCCGATGGCGGCAGGCAGGCTGTCACCGATCATGCCGTCCGGCAGGAAGAAGACATCAAAAGCCCCGGTATCGAGGGAGCCCTGAATGATGCCCTTGCCGCCCTGGTCAAGGTAACCGGCAACGATCAGGATATCACCGCCAGCCTGGGCGAGGGCAGCGACTTCACTGCTGTAATCGCTCTTGCCGTCTTCATGAGCGGCGGAAATGGTAATCGACCCGCCGACAGCGGCGAAGTTTTCAGCGATGCTGTCTGCAAGGCCCTTGCCGTAGTCGTTGTTGGTGTAGCTGATGGCCGCGGAAGAATAGCCGCGATCCTTCAGGATATCGGCAACAACCTGACCCTGGCGGGCATCGGAAGGGGCCGTCCGGAAGAACAGACCGTTATCTTCGATCGTCGAAAGAGCCGGTGAGGTCGCCGAGGGCGATACCATCACGACACCGTTGGCCATGGCAACATTCTGAAGAATGGCGGTGGTGACGCCTGAGCAGTCTGCGCCCATGATGGCGTTGACCTTGTCGGCGGTGATCAGGCGTTCGGCAGCAGCGGTGGCCGCGGCGGAATCAACACAAGTGGAATCACCACGAACCGAGGTGATCGACGAGCCGCCCATGAACGCACCGGATTTGGCGGCTTCGTCCATCGCCAGTTCAGCACCGGCAGCCATATCGGGGGTCAGGGATTCGATGGGGCCGGTATAGCCGAGCACAACACCGATCTTGACGTCGTCGGCCAGTGATTTCTGCGGCGAAACCATGACCATGAAGGATGCTGCAGCAATGCCGAGTGCAGACATCATGAAGGGGGTTTTTTTCATCTCTTGATCTCCCAAAGGATTGGTTGCGCCCCTTTCTAGGGGCTTTTATTGTCGCTTTCAAACGAATTAAGGGGCATATAATAATCGAAGGTTCAGTTTGCTTCAATCAGATAAGATTAACGTGATGACACAGCACCATGGGGGTGACCTTGAAGCCTTGATGCGCCGCCACGGGTTCGCGGCCGAGGAGATTCTTGATCTGTCCACGGGCATCGCCCCGCGATCATGGCCTGTGCCACCATCACTGCTGAACCCCGCGAGCTGGCAGCCACTGCCGCAATCACGTGATGAGACAGCACTGATAGAAGCCGCTCGCCGCAGCCTTAATCTCGATGAAAGCGCCGCCGTCTGCCTCGCCCCGGGCAGCCAGATTCTGATCAACCTCGCGGCACGGCTGCGGCCGCCGGGGCAGGTGCTGGTCCCGCAACCCGCCTATACCGAACATGAACGGGCCTGGGCCGCCTGCGGCCACGGGATCGGCCATTATGAAGCTGGAACACAGCCGCCATCCGCCACTGCTGATACGGTGATCGCAGTGCAGCCCGGCAATCCCATGGGTGATCATCTGCCTCCCGAAGACTGGTGTGATCATGCTGATCAACTGGCGGAAAAGGGCGGCCTGCTGGTGGTGGACGAAGCTTTCGCCGATCTCATCCCCGAAGCCAGCCTCACCCGATACTGTGGCCGCGAAGGGCTGCTGGTCTTGCGCAGTTTCGGCAAATTCTATGGGCTGGCCGGGTTGCGGCTCGGCCTTGCGATCGGTCATCAGGATGATATCAGTCGTCTTCAGGCGATGCTTGGCCCCTGGGCTGTTTCAACACCGGCCCTGCAAATTGGGGCCGCTGCGCTTGCCGATACTGCCTTTCAGGAGGCCCAGCGGCAATGGATCAAGGCAGCCCATAAGCAGCTTGTGTCAGTGCTGGAACACCATGGCATCACCCGCATTGGCGGCACCGGGCTCTATGTGCTGGCAGCAGTGGATGATGCCGCCCGGCTTCAGGATCATCTTGGCAAAGCGGCGATCTGGACACGGATTTTCGAGGGCAGGCCGGGCTGGATCCGTTTTGGCCTGCCCGGCGACGATACTGGCCTCGCCCGGCTTGATGCAGCGCTCGCCGATTGGCGTGAAGGGATAAAATGAGGTCGCCTTCTGTTGACAGCCTCACGGCATGAGGCGACAAGATCAAAAACGAATATTATGGCATGACAGGGGATGACAATGATGGCAACGCGGATACCGGCAACGGTGATCACCGGATTTCTCGGGGCAGGCAAGACAACGCTGATCCGCCGGTTGATTGAAGAAGCCGACGGCCGGCGGCTCGCGCTGATCGTCAACGA
>JBMHCY010000015.1:0-9431 GCA_049889655.1 Puniceispirillales bacterium (SeqCode) | reverse complement strand
GCGATCACCGGCAGGCCTTCCTCAATGAGGGCGATCGGCCCATGCTTCATCTCACCGGAGGCATAACCCTCGGCGTGGATATAACTCAATTCCTTCAATTTCAGAGCCCCTTCGAGGGCCAGCGGGAAAAGCATCCCGCGGCCGAGGAAAAGGCAGGAATGGGCCCGCGCAAGCCCGGCGACATGGGGCCGGATCGCATCAAATCCCGACATGGCCTCGCCAATGAGGCGCGGCAGGCTGGTCAGGGCATCCTCAAGCGTTGCTGCCCGGTCGGCCGTCAGAACACCGCGGTCCCGCCCTGCCGCAACGGCCAATGACAGCAATACCGTCAACTGGGCCGTAAACGCCTTGGTGCTGGCAACCCCGATTTCAGGGCCGGCGCGGGTCAACATCTGGAGATCGGTTTCGCGGGCGATTGTGCTTTCGGGCACATTCACCAGCCCCATCGTCCTGACACCGTTTTCAGCGGCATGACGCAACGCCATCAGCGTATCAAGGCTCTCGCCCGACTGGGAAATCCCCACCGCCAGATCAAGATGGCGAAATGATGGATTACGGTAACGGAATTCTGAAGCAATCTCGGTGATGACTGGCAAATCAGCGAGGTCTTCAAACCAGTATTTGCCGATCATGGCAGCATTATGCGAGGTGCCTGCCGCCAGCATCAACACGCCTTTGAGGGTTTTGGCATCAAGCGGGGCCGTGGTCAGATGCCCGTCATCACCTGTCATCCCGGCAAGGGTATGGGCGATGGCATCGGGCTGTTCATGGATCTCCTTTTCCATGAAATGGCTGTAGCCTTCCTTTGAAACCAGGCCGGGGCTGGCCGCCACGGTGACGATCTCGCGCTGGGCCGGGTTGCCCTCAGCATCGAAGAATTCAGCATGATCCGCCGAAACAATGCCGTAATCGCCGTCTTTCAGAAAAACGATACGCCGCGTCAGCCCACCCATCGCCATGGCGTCCGAGCCGATGAAATTCGCCCCGTCACCGAAACCGACCGCAAGCGGAGAGGCGTTGCGAGCCACCGCGATCACCCCGGGGTAAGCCCGCATCAGCACCGCAAAGGCATAGGCACCTTCGATCCTTGAGAGAACCTGCGCGATGGCAGCGGCAGGGCTTTCTGTCGCCTCAAGCGCTTCGGCAAAAAGATGGCACAGCACTTCGGTATCGGTTTCACTGGAAAAGACATGGCCGTTGGCGATCAATTCTTCCCGCAGCGACCGGTGATTTTCGATGATCCCGTTATGGACAACCGCCACAGCTTCATCCGCAGTCAGGATCGGATGGGCATTCTGTTCAGTGACACCGCCATGAGTCGCCCAACGCGTATGGCCGATGCCGATTTGACCCTCGACCGGGCTTTGGTCAAGCACAGCAGCCAGGTTTTTCAGCTTGCCCACGGCCCGGCGACGTTCGAGCCCGGCCCCGTTATCGACAACGATCCCTGATGAATCATAGCCGCGGTATTCAAGCCGTTGCAGCGACTGGAAAAGGATTTCCGCCGCGTTTTCATCACCAATGGCCCCGACAATACCGCACATAGTCTTCTACCCCATGAAAGGATGTATTCCTCACCGTCAAAACGGCTTCTTAAGGTATACATCCTCCCACCGGGCTGAGAAAGACTTTCCTTGCCAGTTCCCCCGCCATGTCGTGAATGGCCGGGCAGATGAGGCACAGGCGCAAGAAGGCTTTAATATCCCGGGCTTGGGCTGTATAAGAAAGGAATGGAATTTACAGCGATCATTCTTGCGGCCGGTCAGGGCAAGCGTATGCGCTCGAAACTGCCGAAACCGCTTCATCAGTTGGGTGGCAAGCCGCTTCTGGGTTGGGCCCTTGATGCGGCCGGTTTTGCCGGGGCACAGCAGCGGGTTGTTATCACCCCCAAGGATGCGGCAGCGATCAACGATTTCATCGCTGCCTATGAAACCCGCCATGACACCCGTATTGGCAGCATTGTCCAGCACCCGCCGCAGGGAACGGGGCACGCGGTGGCGGTCTCGCGGGAGGCGCTCGCCGGTACCGAGGGCGTTGCCATCATCACTTTTGCCGACACACCGTTGTTGCGGGCCGAAACCTTCCGCCGCATGGCGACCACACTGACCGATAATGATGCTGCGGTAGTCTGCCTCGGTATGACCGTTGACAACCCCCATGGCTACGGTCGCCTGATCATGGATAAAGATGGCCAGTTGCAGCAGATTACCGAAGAAAAGGACGCCAGCCCCGAAGAACGGCGGATCAATTTCGTCAATGCCGGGATCATGGCCGTGCGGCTGCCGCTCGTCTTTGATCTGCTTGATGATGTCGGCACGAACAATGCTTCCGGGGAACAGTATCTGACCGATATTGTGGCCTCGGCTCGCCAGCGTGGGCTGAGCGTCACCGCCCTTGATGCTGATCCGGATGAAGTCATGGGGATCAATGACCGGGCTGATCTGGCAAAAGCCGAGGCTGTGCTGCAACAGCGGCTCCGTATTGCAGCCATGGAACAGGGGGCAACGCTTATCGCCCCGGAAACAGTGTTTCTGCATCATGATACCGTGCTGGAAGAAGATGTGATTATCGAACCCCATGTGGTCTTCGGCCCCGGGGTGCATCTTGGCGAGGGCAGCGCAATCCGGTCTTTTTGCCATCTCGAAGGGGTGAAGACAGGCCCGTGCTGCATGATCGGCCCCTATGCCCGGTTGCGGCCTGGCACGATCCTTGATGAAGGGGTCAAGATCGGCAATTTCGTTGAGACCAAGAATGTCACCATGGGGGCCCTGGCGAAGGCCAATCACCTGAGCTATGTGGGTGATAGCAGCGTCGGCAGCAAGGCCAATATCGGGGCTGGGACGATCACCTGCAATTATGACGGCTACAACAAACACAAGACGACGATCGGTGATGAGGCCTTTATTGGCTCGAACACGGCACTTGTTGCACCGGTCAGCGTCGGTGACCGCGCCATTATCGGGGCTGGAAGCACGATCACCACCGATATCGACGATGATGCCCTTGCCCTCACCCGGGCTGAACCCCGGATCAGCAAGGGGGGCGGGGCCCGGCTCAGAAGAAAACTGGAGAAAAAGCGGTCATGACGGCAGCGGCAAAGAGTCTCGGTGAGATCATCACCGCGATGGCTTCGACACGGGTGGTTGTCATCGGCGATCTGATGCTCGACCGTTTCATCGGCGGCCATATCGACCGCATTTCTCCCGAAGCCCCGGTGCCTGTGCTGTCACTTGATCAGGAGATCAATATGCCCGGCGGGGCCAGCAATGTTGCGCGGAATCTCGCCCATCTCGGCTGCCAGGTCGAACTGATAGGCGTGACCGGCAAGGACAGTGATGCCGATGCCCTTGGGGAAGCCCTCGCCGAAGAACAGGAAATCCGCCTTCATGCCATCGCCGATGGCAGCCGCCCAACCACACTGAAGACACGGTTTACCGCCGCCGGACAGCAGGTGCTGCGTGTTGACCGGGAAGTGACCACCGCTGTTGCCGGGGCCATCGCGACACGGCTTCTCAAGAAAGCCGAACGCTGCCTTGCCCGTGCCGATATTCTGATTGTCTCTGACTACAACAAAGGCGTTATTAACCCGGCAATCGCCAAGGCGCTCATCAGCATGGCCCGCCGGCTCAAGGTTCCGGTTCTGGCTGATACCAAGAAAACCGATGTGGCTGTCTTTGCCGGGGCGACGATCATCACCCCGAACATGACGGAAATGCGCGCCATCACCGGGCAGCCGCTGACAACACATGATGATGTTGCCGCCGCCGCCATGACCATGGCCAAAGCCCATAAAATCGACCATGTGCTGACCACCATGAGCAGTGACGGCATCATGCTGACGAGCCGGAAAGGCACGACGGCCCACAGCCCGGCCCGGGCGAAATCAGTCTTTGATGTTTCCGGGGCGGGCGATACAGTGATTGCCACCATGGCCGCTGCAATGGCGGCAGGCGATAATGCAGCCGGGGCCATGCAGCTTGCGAATACTGCTGCCGGTGTTGTTGTCGGCAAACGCGGAACAGCCACCGTCACCCCCGGGGAAATTCTCGCCGAGGCTGCAGAACCGGCAGCCGGTGATCCGGCAGCAGCCCTTGATCTGGTCAAGGCATGGCGTGCTGCAGGTAATCTGATCGGCTTCACCAACGGCTGCTTTGACCGGCTCCATCCCGGCCATCTCAAGGTCCTGGCCGCCGCTGCCCGAACTTGCGATAAACTGGTGGTGGGGCTGAATTCCGATCAATCGACTCGGCAGCTCAAGGGCGCCGGCCGGCCATTTCAGCCAGAGGCCGTTCGGGCGGCCGTGCTGGCCAGTCTGCCGATGGTCGATGCAGTGATCATATTCGATGAAAGCACCCCGGCACGGCTGATCAGGGCTGTGCAGCCGGATCGCCTGATCAAGGGCGGTGATTATGACCCGGCCAAGGTTGTTGGGCGGGCCACCGTATTGAAGCGCGGCGGCAAGGTGGTCATCATCCCCCTGCGTGAGGGCTATTCCACCACCCGCCTGAGTGCCCTTTAGGTATCGATATCCTTACCGGCGAGGAAATCTTCATCCATCTTTGGCAATTCATTGCCTTTAAGGACGCTTTCGAAGGCAAAGAGACGCTTGTGGATTGAGATGAGCTCGATCACGGTCGGCCAAGCATTGACGATCAGCTGGAACGAATTTGAGACCTGACCAAAAGCTGTCAGAATCTGCTGCAGAATCCCAAAGGTGATGGCCCCGGCGGCAATCGTCGGCACAAGGATGAAATAACCGATGATGTTGTCCGCCTGAAAATAGAAACTGCGGCCGACATTGAAATACATATAGTGGAAATAAAGCCGGAAATAGTTGCGCCGGACGTGGGAGAACAGCTCGCGCATCGTCATCGGCTCGGCGCGCAATTCACTATCCTCACCATAAACGAGTTCTTTCCGGAACGCCGCCTCAACCCGCTGGTTGCGGAATTCCAGCCCGGGGAGTTTGATGCCGATCACCGCCAGGAAGACAGTCCCGAAGATCGACCAGAAAATCGCCACATAGAACAGCGGATCGGGAATGACCCCGATGATGGGCAGTTCCGTCACATATTCGGAAAGCGCCATCAGGACCGGCAGGAAGGCAAACAGCGTCATCACCGCGTCAACAATCTGGACACCGAGGTTTTCCATGATCTTGGCAAAAAGCATAGTGTCTTCCTGCACCCGCTGTGAGGCGCCTTCCACATGGCGGAGTTTTTGCCAGTTTTCGAGGTAGTAATTATTCATCGCCGTCCGCCAGCGGAAAATAAAATGGCTGACGAAAAACCGGGTCATCACGAAAACCGCCACTGCCAGAAAGGCAATCTCGGCAAAGGTCACGAAATAGGAATAGAGTTCACCCGCCGTCACGACGATATCACTGTCGGGGTTGAGCGCGTTCTGGACAGCATCGAAAAACGGTCGCCGCCAGTTGTTGATCGCCACCGAGACCTGCACCCCGAAATAGGTGGAAAAGAGGATCAGGGACGACCCAAGGATCGACCATAACTGCCAGCGATGCGGTGAGAAGTAAAACCAGAACCCGGCAAAGATGGCGGTGATGATCGCGTAATAGAGATAAAACCAAAGGAAACTGACCGTCGTGAAATGGCCAATCCCGATCACCGGCGGCACGTCTTCCTGCGGCAGATCAAACCCCAGCATGAGGCCAAGGTCATTCCCGGCCATGTACCAGACCGCCACAACAATAATCGACCAGATCACGACACTCGGGAAGAAAAGCCCCGGCTTCGGGAAGAAAGACTGGAACATGAATCAGACACTCCGGTTCAAAAAACGCTGTTTCCAGGGTTTTATATTGTTCTGGTCACGATACTTGGCAACCGTCCGCCGCGCAATGCTTATGCCATCCCGGGCCAGAATTTCAGCAATCGCCTGATCCGAGAGCGGGTTTTCAGCAGCCTCGGCATCAATCAGGGCCGTGATCCGGGCCGCCACCGCACGGCTGGCCAGCCCCGGGCCCTTGGGCTGTTTCAATTCGGCCGAGAAAAAATCCCTGAGCGCCAGCATGCCCCGGGGTGTATCACAGAGTTTATCAGCAACAACACGGCTGATCGTGCTTTTGTGGCAGCCAAGCGCATCAGCAATGTTTTCCATCGAAAGCGGTTTCAACGCGATCTCACCACGTTTGAGAAACGCCTGCTGGTGGCTGACAATCGCCGCCCCTGCCGCGAGCAGCATTTCCGAACGGTTGCGGATTGCTGCGGTCATCTCCCGCATTTGGCGTTCGGCCTCACGCCGCAGGATACGCCCGGCATCATCATCGACAGCAGCATCACGCAGGCGGATTTCCGGCAGGCTGTCAGCGTTAATCATGACGGCAAAGCCCTCACCATCGGGGCTGATGATCAGATCAGGACGGAAAATATCCCCCTCATCATGGAGAAACACAGCCCCCGGTTTTGGGTTGCATCGACGCAGAGCGGCAAGGGCACGATCAAGCGCCGCCGCATCAAGCCCTGTTGCCTGCATGAGACCTGCCGCATCCCCTTCCACCAGGTGATTGAGGTGGGTGAGCAGTGCCCTGACCTCGGCCGTCATCTCCCCCCGGTCATCGATCTGCAAGGCCAGACATTCGGCAAGATTGCGGGCAAAAAGGCCAGCCGGTTCGATCGTCTGCAAGCGGCTGATAAGCATCTCCAGCCGATCGCCTTCAAACCCCATGGCCCGGGCTTTCAGAAGCCCTTCGGCTTCAAGCCAACCGGCGGGAGAAATATGCTCCACCAGCGCAAAGGCTACGGCTTTTTCCTCAGGATTGCGGATCACATGAGGGATCGCGGCAAACAGATGCGCCGCAAGGCTGACAGGATGCACCGCCGCGTGATCGATATGATCAAAGCCCGGGGGTTGCTCCATCCCTGCTGTCCCGGCCACATTGGTCCGGGGCAAGGTGACATCGAGAAACGGGTTTTCCGCCTCAAGGGCTTTCACCATGCGGGCAATAGCCATGCCACGCATCGATAAAAGGGTCATGGACTGCTTCATCGCCGGCGTCATCGCCAGCCGCTGTCGGGTCGTCTGCTGCTGACCGGGGGCAAGCCGTGTCGCCGGGGCGGCCATCAATCCATGCTTTCCTGATCATAGACAATCGCGCTGATCACCAGGCCCATGGCGATAAACACTGTCATCATCGCTGTTCCGCCATAGGAAATCAGCGGCAGCGGGGCACCGACAACCGGCAGGATCCCCGTGACCATGCCGATATTAATAAACATGAACAGAAACAGCATCATCGCGATCCCGGCGATCATCAGCCGCGAGAAATGATATCGCAGCTGCATCCCCACCCGCAGCATCAGGACAATGAGGGTGATATAGAGCCCGATGATAAACAGACATCCGAGAAAGCCGAATTCTTCACCGATCATGGTGAAAACGAAATCAGTCTGCTTTTCAGGCAGATAGTTGAGCCTGCTCTGGCTACCCTGGAGATACCCCTTGCCCATCAGGCCGCCGCTGCCCAGCGCGATCTTCGACTGAGTGATTTGATACCCGGCCCCGAGTTGATCAGCCCCAGGATTGAAGAACACCATGAGCCGGTCTCGCTGATACTGGTAAAGCTGCGACCACAACACCGGCATGGCCAGGGCCACGGCGGCAATCACCGCACCAATGATCCAGCCCGGCATCCCCGCCACAAAGATCACCGCCGCAGCAGAACCCAGCAGCATCACCGAGGTTCCCAGATCAGGTTGCAGCAGCACCTGGGTGAAGGGCACAAGGGCTATTACAAACGCTGGAATATAACTCCGCAGCAACAACACCCGTTCCGGATTCATGCCGTGGAAATAGGCTGCCAGCACAAGGATCACAGCCAGTTTTGCCGGTTCTGACGGCTGCAGGTTAAAACCGCCAATACTGACCCAGCGTTGGACGCCGGAGCCTGTCCCGATGAATTCCAGCAGCACCAGCACAGCCACAGCCCCGAGCCAGCCGAGCCAGGATATCTTGCGGTAGGTCCAGATCGGGATTGAGGCCACCGCAACCATCAGCACAAGCCCCACCCCGAGGCGGATCAGGTGTTTCCAGGCCCAGGGTGACCAGTCCCCCCCGGCCGCTGAATAGAGCGCCAGCACCCCGATGCCGCCCAACAAAATGATGATCGCCAGCATGACCCAGGGGATCTTGGCCATCAGGGGCAGGAAACCGGTGGCGGCAGAGGTCGGGCCCATCGTTCCTGTATAGCGGCGGATGATCATGATGCCTCCCCCTTGAACAGGGCGGTCAGCACCTTGCTGGCAATCGGGGCCGCAACGCCGGAACCGCTGCCCCCGTGCTCGACGACGACGGAGATGGCATAGCGCGGCTTGTCATAAGGGGCATAGCCGACAAACAGGGCGTGGTCCCGGTGCTTCCAGGGGCGATCCATATTGTCGATAATCCCGCTTTCACGTTCGGCCGCTGTGATCGCCTTGACCTGAACTGTCCCCGTCTTGCCTGCCATGGCGACGCCGTCAAGCTCGAGATCATGCCGCCGGGCTGTCCCCAGCGGGCCGTTCATCACCCCTCGCATCCCCTTGCGGACAATTGAAAGGGCGGATGGGCTAATATCAAGCGGTGCGGCATCAATACCGCCCCGGCCCGGGAACAGCGATGGCCGGACCTGGGTCTTGCCGTTGGCGATCCGGGCTGTCATCAATGCCAGTTGCAGCGGTGTTGTCAGCACATAGCCCTGCCCGATCGAGGCGTTCACCGTCTCCCCCAGTGTCCAGAAACTGCCGATCTTATCTTCTTTCCATTCCTTGGTCGGCACGAGACCCTGCTTTTCCCCCGGCAAACCGGAAAGGCTTTCAGCACCCAGCCCCAGCCGCCTTGCCATATCCGCGATCCGGGTAATCCCTGTCTTCAGCCCGACTTCATAGAAGAACACATCGCAGGATTGTTCCAGCGACGAGATGACGTTGACATTGCCATGGCCATCCTCTTTCCAGCAGTGGAAATCCTTGTTGCCGACGGTTTTATGCCCGGGGCAATTGTATCGTGTGTTTTCATTGATCACCCCGGCTTCGAGTGCTGCCCGCGCGACCACCATCTTGCAGGTTGACCCGGGGGCGTATTGGCCGGAAAGCGCCCGGTCGAGCAGCGGGCGGCGGGGATTGCCAATAATCCGTTGCCATTCGCTTGAACTGATCCGACCGGAAAAAAGATTCGGATCAAAGGTCGGGGATGAAACAAGACAGCGCAGTTCTCCGGTTTCGATATCCATCACCACAACCGATCCTGTTTCTGGCGGCACAACCCGACCCTTGAGGTCTTCAAGCACGAGTTCTTCATCGGGCTCAACAATACTGGCCAGAACCGGATCAGCCTCGATCGCCTGACGGACACGCCTGCTGCCGCGGTTCAGGACATTGTGCCGCCCGACCTTGAGGGCTTTCAGCGCCTGCAACTGCAGATCCATATCAATG
>JBMHCY010000014.1:0-37232 GCA_049889655.1 Puniceispirillales bacterium (SeqCode) | reverse complement strand
CATAACCCTGATTACAACGGTGAGGATCAGGAAGGCTTTGCCTATTACCAGGTAACCCAGAAAAACGGTGTTCGCCATTCGGCCAAGCGGGCCTATATCGACCCTGTCCGCAAACGCCCCAACCTGCGGATCGTGACCCGGGCCCATGCCACCGAGCTCACTTTTGAAGGCCGCAGGGTGACGGGGGTGAAATGCCGGATTAACGGCCGTGAAATCAATTTCTCGGCTGAGCGGGAGGTTATTCTCTCGGCCGGGGCGATCCAATCCCCACAAATCCTGGAATTGAGCGGCATCGGTGCGCCTCAAGTGCTGGCCCGCCACGGCATCGATACCCGCCACGCCCTGCCCGGTGTCGGTGAGCATCTGGCCGATCACTATATCTCGAGGCTGTCGTGGAGACTGAATGCCGGGATCTCATTGAACCAGAAAGCCACTGGCATCCCGCTGCTGGGCGAAATCATCCGCTACGGGCTAAAACGGGACGGTATGCTGTCACTTCCGGCAGGAATTCTGGGCGGGTTTGTTCGCTCCCGCCCCGGGCTGGACGGGCCTGATATCCAGTATCACATCGCCCATGCCAGTTTTGAAAACCCCGCCAAACGTGTTTTTGACCGGTTCCCGGGGATGACCTTCGGCCCCTGCCAGTTGCGGCCAGAAAGCCGGGGGACGGTCCATCTTCAATCTGCCGACCCCATGGCGGCCCCGGCGATCGACCCGAATTATCTCGATACGGAAGAAGACCGGCGGGTGCATCTCGAAGGGATGCGGATCGCCCGGCGGATCATGGCCAGCACACCGATTGCTGAATTTGTTGATCAGGAAATCCGCCCCGGGGTCAATATCGATCGCGATGATGAACTGCTCGATTATGTCCGCCAGACAGGGGCAACACTCTATCACCCTGTTTCAACCTGCCGCATGGGTCCGGACCCGAAACAGGATGTGGTCGATGACCGGCTCAGGGTTCACGGGCTCGACGGGCTGCGGGTGGCCGATGCCTCGATCATGCCGACACTTGTCTCAGGCAACACCAACGCCCCGACCATCATGATCGGTGAAAAGGCAGCAGCGATGATTATCGCTGACGGGGCTTAGAACCGGTAACGGTATCCGAGGCTGGCCACGGCCATGGAGACCTTGTCGAAATCCTCGATCTTCATGCCGTCTATGTAATCATAGCGCAGCTCGAGGCGGCTGCCGAGGGTCGGGGCGTAGAACAGCGAGGCCCCTCCTGTCCAGGTCGCCCCGTTGCTGTTGATCTTGAACATCTTGTTCCCCGGGGCAATAGCAGACCCGTTCAGGGTGCCTGACCCGGCGAGGTTGAATTCATCGGTGATATCGTAAAGATAGCCCCCAGCCCGCAGAGTCATGCCGAAATGTTCAAAGACATCATAGGTGCTGGTGACCAAGGTCAGCCCGACCCCGTGGACTGAGATATCCTCTTTATAGGTCATGCTGCCATTGAGGATATTGCCGTCGATATTGGCGTTCGACGCGCTGATCGACCCTGAATATTCAATCGCCGGGATATAACTGTAGGAAATTTCAAAGGCGAAATAACGCTGCATATGGACACCGTAGCCCAACGTCAGCGCGGGGCCTGTTTCATCCTTGTCAGAGCTGGTGAAGGTCGCGGTTCCCGAAAGCGGTGAACGGCTTTTCAGTTTGGTATCGAGAAAGGCGATACCGGGCTGGATAAACACATAGCCATTGCCGGAAAGCTGCTGCCAGGCCTGGAACTGCTCTTCGGCCTTGGTCATCCGCGTTGCGGCATCAGCCTGCCCCTGCGGCAAAACCATGAGGACGACTGCCACAAGGCAGGCAAGGCCGGATCGACAAAAAACACGGGTCATAAAACAACGGTCCCCGAAACAACAGATGCGGAATTATAACGCCAAAAGCCCCAAAAACAAAGCCGCCCGGCAGATCAGGCCAGTTTCCAGTAGGCGGAATGGCCCGGATTGATTATATCTGGAAGCAGTTTCGCTTGGGCACGCATCAGCCACGGGCGATAGCAACGTGGATACCTCTGGCTGTTTTGAGAGACCCCCATGCCACCATCTTCATCCAGAACGGATATTGATCTTGCCATTATCGGTGATGGTCTGGCAGCGGCGATGCTGGTCTGGCATCTGCACCAGTCGGGCCATGATCTCGGCACAGTCACGGTGTTTGGCCGAGGTGATCTCGGGCGGGGCAAGGCCTATGGCGGCATTCACCCCGATCTGCGGCTCAACGTCCGCGCCAGTCTGATGAATGTCACCCTTGATGAAGGGCCGTCCTTCGCGGAATGGTCGGCGACGGCTCTCGATGATCCGGAAGCGGCAAGCCCTGCAGGCGAGTTCTATCGTCGCCGTGATTTCAGCCGCTTTGTCGGGCATCTGTTGCAGGATGGTGCAGGCACGGCAGTCAGCCACAGCCGAACCGATATCCGCCAGGTGCAGCCAAAGGATGATGGCGGCTGGCAACTCGAAACCGCCGATAACGGCCCGGTGACAGCTGCCCGGGTCGTGCTGGCCACCGGCAACCCTGAACCACAGCCGCCTTTTGCCGTTCCCGAGCATGGGGTCATCACTGCCCCCTGGTACGGAGACTGGCCGGAACAGATCAATCCCGGTGATGCGATCACCATTATCGGCAGCGGGCTCACCGCCATGGATGCGATCCTGATCCTGCATCGCCGCGGCCATGAAGGCCCGGTGCATCTGGTCTCGCCGCGGGCCGTATTGCCGCCGCAACAGGCCGACTGGAAACCCGGGGTGGCTGTTGCCTGGCCGAAGATCACCTCAGCATCACAGTTTTTCCGGTTCTGGCGTCAGCATCTGCCGGATGAGCCCTGGGAAAGCCCGGTCTGGCAGGAAGGGTTTGAAAAGCTCCGTGGTGGGTTGTCAGCGGCATGGCAGCGTATGCCCAGGGGCGAACGCCGGAAAGCCCTTTACCGGCTGGGGGGATGGTGGCAGCCAGCCCGCTATCGTGCCGCCCCCCAGACCAGCCAGGCCGCTGCTGCGATGCTGGAAAGCGGCCAGTTGACGCTGGTCCAGGGCCGTGTCAGCGGCGTTACGGCTGAAAACAACCGGCTGATGGTCCACCAGGCAAAGAACAGCTCGCCGATCACCGCCGATACCGTGGTGATGGCGATCGGCTCAGGGCGAGATGCACTTGTTGACAGTCTTGCCGAAAAGGGGCTGCTCGGCGATGACCGGATCGGGATTGAGGTGGATGAAAACCACCATGTGCTTGGCCGGGATGGCCAGAGGCTGGCAGGGCTTTACGCCATTGGCCCTCAGACAGCGTTCAGCCGCGGGGATATCGTTGGCGCATCCGGTGTCAGCCGTGAAGCCCGCCAGCTGGCCACCCACCTGAAGGAGCAGGCCCATGGCTGACGCCGACAAACCTTTCTGGGAAGCAAAAACGCTCACCGAGATGACGCCCGAGGAATGGGAAAGCCTCTGTGATGGCTGCGGCAAATGCTGTGTCATCAAACTGGAAGATATCGACACCGGGGATATTCATTACACCGATATCGGTTGCCGCCTGCTCGATCCGGCAACCTGCCGGTGCAGCAACTACAAAGAACGCAAATCCCATGTGCCGGATTGTGTTCTGCTTAGCCCGGAACGGCTGGAAACCCTGCCCTGGATGCCGCAGACTTGTGCCTACAGGCGGCTGCACGAAGGCCTGCCGCTGCCGGAATGGCATCCTTTGCAGACAGGTGATCCCGACAGTACACACAAGGCCGGACAATCGGTCATGGGCAAAATTTTCCCCGAAGGTACGGTTGAAGAAGACGATTACCCTGATCATATAAGGGACTGGAACACATAGGTCACATCATGGATGACAACAACAAATACTTCCGCGTCAGTGGCTGGCAGATCGTGATCTACGCCTTGCTGACGGTGCTGATCATTGCTGGCATTTATGTTGGGCGGACGGGCGAGACGCCGCAATGGCAGCAATGCAAGGAATCGCTCTTCACCCAGATGTTCTCCGACACCTGTACCCCGCGCCGTGGTATGCTCAGCAACCCCGAGAGCGGTGACAGCCAGCCCCTTCAACGCCAACCGGCAACGGGCATCTAGCCCTTTCAAGCAAGGAAAACCCATGTTCTTTACCCCTGGTAACCACAAGCAAAGCGGCCTTGATTTCAACCCGTTCAAGGCTATTGTCTCACCGCGGCCGATCGGCTGGATCTCTTCGGTGGGTCATGATGGCGGAGTCAATCTCGCCCCCTACAGTTTTTTCAACGCCATCTCGGATAACCCGCCAATGGTCGGGTTTTCGGCATCGCCCGGGGAAAACGGCGAGAAGGATTCACTTGTCTATATCAGGGAAACCAAGGAATTCGTCGTCAATATCGTATCACGGGCAATGATTGACGGCATGAACGCCTCATCGGCGGCCCTGCCCCGGGGCCAGTCGGAATTTGATCACGCCGGTCTCGACAAGGAAAAATCGAACCTCGTTGGCGCCCCTCGGGTTGCCAATGCCCCGTGCCAGCTGGAATGCCGGCTCTGGGATATCATTGCCCTGCCCGAAGCCAGCAACGGCAGCCGCAACAATCTGGTGATCGGTGAAGTGATCGGCATCCATATCGATGACAGCATCGTCGTCGATGGCAAGGTCGATGTCACCCGGTATCAGCCTGTCTGCCGTCTTGGTTACAAGGATTACGCCGCGATCGAGACTGTCTTTGAATTAACCCGGCCCGCATGACCGCAAGCCAAATCAGCCGAGGCTGCATTTTTCCATGCTGAGCTCAACATAGCCCTGCAGGGCCGTGGGCTGGGCA
The DNA here is from genome assembly GCA_049889655.1 of Puniceispirillales bacterium (SeqCode). Lineage (GTDB taxonomy): Bacteria > Pseudomonadota > Alphaproteobacteria > Puniceispirillales > UBA1172 > UBA1172. The sequence goes on along the minus strand of JBMHCY010000014.1, from coordinate 32,440 downwards.
CTGACCTTAATGAGCCAGGTATCGGCAATGAGGGTTGTTTCCACCGGCAGTGCCCCGGTCGCGACCTTCTCGCCCCCCAGATAGGCGATGCGGATGGAAATCGGCTTGTCCGGGTCAAACCATGGCCGGTCGCGGCTTGAATCCCGGCCGACTTCACCTTCGATGAAAACCTGAACCGACCCGTCAAGCATTTCCGCTGTGGCTTCCTTGCCAGCAAAATACCCCGTGGCGACGGCAATATCACGCTGTTCGACCGCCCGGCAGCGCAACGGCCGGGCAAGGCTTTTCAGGGCCAACCTGATCTGGTCAACCTCAACACCGTTGGAAAGATAGCGGGCGATGGTCCGATCAAGGTTCCGCTTGCCCGGATCGGAAGCTTTACCGGAAAGAAGTTCTGCTTCCTTCCGGCGGGCTTGCTCTTCATTGAGCTGGTTGACCAGCGTTGCGATTTTCTGTTCAAGACGGTCGTTTTCCTGATCAAGCAGGATGGCACGTTCAGCATTGCTGGAGACCACAGCCTCGCTCTGGCTATATCCCCAGAACCAGCCTATCCAGACCGCCAACCCCAGGATGACAAGAAAAAACAGCAAGCCCAACTGGTTGCGTAATTCCCGTTTGCGGTAACGTTCTGTTGTCTGGAAATAATCCATGCCCTATGCTTTCCTCATCTATCCTTGTCTTATACGGTGAGGGCAAGATAAGAGCAATAGAATGGCCGTTTCCGGCAAGGTCTTTGGTAATGACAAAAAAACAGCCGATCAAACCGCCGCGCGCCTGGCAGCGTATGCTGAGCGGCAGAAGGCTCGACCTGCTTGATCCCTCACCAATGGATATCGAAATTGAGGATATCGCCCACGGACTTGCCCGGGTTGCCCGCTGGAACGGCCAGACAAAGGGCGACTGGGCCTTCAGCGTGGCCCAGCACAGCGTGCTGGTCGAACGGCTTTTCCATCGCTTTTATCCCGATATGAACCGGCAATGGCGGCTCGCCTGTCTTCTCCACGATGCCTCGGAATTCGTTATTGGTGACATGATTACCCCATTCAAGGCTATCCTCGCAGAGGAATATACGGCTGTTGAAAACCGCCTTACCATGGCTGTGCATATCCGTTTTGGCTTGCCGGGAGAATTGCCTGATCATGTCCGCAAGGCGATCAAGCGGGCGGACAAGGTTGCCGCGTTTCTGGAAGCCACCCAACTCGCCGGGTTCAGCGAGGCCGAGGCCCGCAAAGCCATTGCCCGCCCCCGCCATGTCCCTGCCATGCGGATCAAGCCGCAAACACCGCAGGACGCGGCAAATGCCTATCTGCGGCGGTTTCGGTTTCTGGCCGGCAAGGCTGGCAAGCCGTAGCCTTTGTTCAGGATGCGTTCATCTTCGGTTCGGCCGGGGATGATGCCGAAGCCTTACGCTTCAGCAGCCCGCCGCGGCCTGATTTGGCCTTTGGTTCCGACACGTCTTCCTTTTCTTCAAGAAGAGCCGGATCAACGGCAATGGTGTTCAGAAGAGCGGTGGCCACCTGAAGGTTTTCAAGGGCCTCATCAAGGGTGTTGATGGCGCGGGCAACATTGGGATCACCGACCTGCTCGTTCTGACTGGCAAGTTCCCAGGCGAGGGTATTCAACCTGTCGTTGATCGTACCAAGCATTTTCTTGCCCTTGGAACGAATACTTCTTACCTTTTTTATTGTCGATTGAGCCATCATCAACCCCTCAATAATATTAGATATTTATAATACTAATTGAATGCTAGGGCGTTGTAAACTGAACCGGCCTGATGGCCATCACGCCATACCCGAAAGGACAGCAGCATGACTTCACCTCACCTCGATTACTACCTGACGCCTGTCAGCCCCTGGACGTATCTGGGGGCGGCCCGTTTCCGGCATCTGGTGGAAAAGCATGATGCGACTGTGGCTGTCCGGGTGGTTGATTATGGCACGATCTTTCCCAAGACAGGGGGATTGCCTCTGCCGAAGCGTGCCCCGGCCCGGGTGGCCTATCGGCTTGCAGACCTGAAGCGGTTTCGCGACTATCTCGGCATTCCTCTCGTCCCCGAGCCTGATCATTTTCCGTCAACAACAAAACTGACAGCCCACACGATTGTTGCAGCGGCACGTGATCTTGGCGGCCGCATGGCCCTTAAGGTCGCCGAAAGCCTGCTGACCGGGCTTTGGGCCGAAAACCGCAATATGGACGACCGGGATGAGGTTATCGGTGTTCTCGATCGGGCCGGGATTGATGGCACAGCCCTTGTCAGGATCGCGGAAACAGAGGCTGAGATGCTCATGGCACAGATCGCTGCCGATACGCAAACAGCCCTTGAGGAAGGCGTTTTCGGTGCGCCTTCCTATGTCCTTAACGGTGAGGTGTTCTGGGGCCAGGACAGGCTCGATCTGCTGGCCTGGCGTCTTGATCAGCATCAAGCCTGACAATTGGAAAAAGAGGTGGTGGTGGGAACACCCGGACTTGAACCGGGAAGCCTTGCGGCGGCGGATTTTAAGTCCGCTGTGTTTACCAATTTCACCATGCTCCCGACACTAATCTATGGCATAACAAAGTTTCAGGCTTTTTCAAGTCTGTTGCCGTTCTGACCACCCGCAAAAGGAAGCCTCTGCCGCCGTGTTCTTTCTGCCTCTCTACGATGACAACACCCCGCAGGCCTGGCCCATTGTCACATGGTTCCTGATCTTTTGCTGTATTGTCGTCTTTCTCTTCCAGCAGGCGCAGCCCCCCTACGATGCCCGGTTGATGATGCTGCAATTTGCCACCATCCCGGCCCTTGTCAGCGGTGATACCAGCCTGCCTGTTGAGATTGCCGTTGTCCCGCCCGTGCTGACGCTGCTGACCTCAACCTTTTTGCATGGCGGCTGGCTGCATCTTGGCGGCAATATGCTCTACCTATGGATTTTCGGCGATAATGTCGAAGACCGGATGGGGCCGGTTCGCTTTACCATCTTCTATGTGCTGTGCGGTATTGCGGCATCACTGGCCCATGTGGCCGTCAACCCGCAGGACCCGACCCCGCTGGTGGGTGCATCCGGGGCCATAGCCGGGGTACTGGCCGCGTATCTGCTGATGTTCCCGCGGGCCAAGGTTCGTGTATTGATGGTCATCATTATCTTTATCCGCTGGATCTATCTGCCGGCTTTTGTTGTGCTGGGGGCATGGCTGCTGCTGCAGGTTTTCGCCGCACCGGGCTCGCTTGATCAGCAGGGTGGAACAGCTTATTTTGCCCATCTCGGCGGCTTTGTTGCCGGTCTTGTGCTGACCCCATTCTTTCGCAAGAAAGGTGTCCCGCTCATGCAATCCCGTGATGACCTGCCGCAAGATCATGTCATCACACCGGTGCCGATGGCGACTGTTCGCAATGAATTTGTTGAACGTTACCGCCATCGCAAGCGGCCATCACGTCGCGGCGTTCCGGATGTCAAACGCAATGATCACCGCTCGGGCCCCTGGGGCTAGGCGTCGGTATTGCCGCCAACCACCTTTTCGTCAATCGCCCCGATACCGCCCATGCTGGTGACAAGCCCGATAAGGGCCTCGGCAACCTTTTCGACAAGTGCCCTGTCGAGCGATGTCACCACGAGGGCTGTGCCATAAGCCCCGGGCTTGAACCACGGATAGCTGCCGATACTGGCCCCGGGATGCGCCTGCTCGATCTCGGCAAGACCGGAAGCCAGCGTCCCTTCGCCAAGATCGGTCTGCACTGTCAGGCGGTGGGCTTTCGTTCCGCCAGGCAGCTGATCACCCATGTTCTCGACCATCGCCCTCAGGATAGAGGGTACACCGGGCAGAACGTAGACATTGTTGATCCTGTATCCCGGGGCGGCCGAAACCGGATTGTCGATGAGCACAGCGCCCTCGGGCACATCCGCCATTTTCTGGCGGGCGGCATTATAATCAAGATCGGTATCCTGATAGTGGAGGATAAGACGACGGTCAGCCTCGGGATCACGCACAACAGGCAGATCAAACGCTTTGGCAATGCACGGCGTCGTGATGTCATCATGAGTGGGGCCGATGCCGCCGGAAGTAAAGACCATGTCATGGCTCGACGAGAGTGCCCGGACAGTGGCGATGATCAAATCTTCATCATCGCCGATGATGCGCGCCTCGCTGAGCTTGATGCCGCGTTCATGGAGCACAGTCGCCAGCCAGTTGATATTCTTGTCGGCAGTCCGGCCGCTGAGAATCTCATCTCCAATCACGACCATTGCGGCGGTAGGTTGCTGTTGTGCTGTCATGAAAACCCCGGAAACTGTATAGCATCTGACCAGATAGACAGTTACGATGATATCTTCCGCCATGCAAGACCCGAGGCCCTTTCCATGAAACTGCCGCCGCTCACACAAGGGATACTGATCAAACGCTACAAGCGGTTTCTCGCCGATGTTGATTTCGGCGGCCGTATCGAAACGGTGCATTGCCCCAACCCCGGGGCCATGACCGGACTGAAAGACGAAGGCATGACCGTCTGGTGTTCAACCTCAGACAATCCGGCCCGGAAACTGAAGAAGACTCTGGAAGTGGTCGAGGCCGATGGCGGGCTGGTGGGGATCAACACCAACCTGCCCAATCGGCTTGCGGCGGAAGCCCTCGCCGCAGGGCTGATCCCCCGGTTCCGGGATTACCCGGTGATCACGCCTGAGTTCACCTACACCAAGGGGACACGGTTTGATTTCAGGCTGAGCCATGATGATGGCCGTGACCCGCTTTATCTCGAGGTCAAGAATGTTCACTTGCGCCGCGATGACGGGCCGAATCCCGGGGCTTCCGAATTCCCCGATTCGGTCACCGCACGGGGGGCTAAACACCTATCGCAACTGGCGGAAATCGCAGCATCCGGCGGCCGCGCGGCAATGCTCTATGTCATCCAGCGCAGCGACGGGGACCGCTTTGCTCTTGCGGCGGATATTGATCCGGTCTATGCAAATGCTTTCAGGGCGGCTGCCGCGGCAGGCGTCATGATGGAGGCATGGCAATGCCGTGTCACGACAGAAGAGATCGCACTGGTAAAACCACTGCCGGTTGCCGATCTCGTTAAAGACAGGTGAAAAGGATGCGTCACGAACCGGTCACATGCCACGATGAAGAAGCTTTCGCCGCCATGCGAAAGGCCGGGAGGCTGGCTGCCGAGGTGCTTGATTTCATCACCCCCCATGTCAAGGCAGGGGTATCGACCCTTGCGCTCAATGATCTCTGCCATGAGTTCATTATCGATCACGGCGCGACCCCTGCCCCGCTCAATTACAAGGGCTTCCCCAAATCCACCTGCATTTCGGTCAACCATGTGGTCTGCCACGGCATTCCCTCCGAGAAGACATTGCATGACGGCGATATCCTCAACATTGATATCACGGTGATCCTCGATGGCTGGTACGGTGATACGAGCCGGATGTTCTGGGTCGGTGAACCCTCGGTGAAGGCCCGCCGGCTGACGGAAGTGACCTATGAATCGATGATGCGCGGCATTCAGGCAGTCAAGCCGGGCGCAAGGCTGGGGGATATCGGCCACGCGATCCAGCAATTTGCGGAAGCAGCCCGTTTTTCCGTTGTTCGTGATTTCACCGGCCACGGGCTCGGCCGGGTTTTCCATGCCGCCCCGACCATCCTGCATTACGGTGATCCCGATACCGGCATGGTGCTCGAAGAAGGGATGCTCTTTACCATCGAGCCGATGATCAACACCGGCACGTATCAGGTGAAGATACTGGCCGACGGGTGGACAGCGGTTACCCGCGATCGAGGCCTTTCAGCCCAGTTCGAGCATACCGTCGGCGTCACCCGGGACGGGGTCGAGATTTTCACGCTGTCACCGGCCGGGCTGCATCACCCGCCCTATTGATCACGTCCTTGCTTCTGCCAGGAATTTCTTCCAAGATAATGGTGTTCAGTTGACAAAGGCCACTTTACGTTCCGGCCACAGCAATCACGCTCGGGACGGGCACTTTGATGATCAAAAAACCCAGCGACACCGCGCTTCTTAAAGGGCACCGCAACCGAATGCGGGAAAAGATCATGGCCCATGGCCACCATGCCCTGCGCGAGGATGAAATCCTCGAAATGCTGCTTTTCCATGCCATTCCCCGCCGTGATGTCAAACCGCTGTCCAAGCAGCTGATCAAGAAATTTGGCAGCCTTGAACGGGTGATCTTCGCCCCGCCTGAAAAACTCGAGACCATAGACGGGGTCAAACTGACAACCATTGCCTTTTTTCAGCTGTTGCAACGGCTGAGGGTCGATTTCAAGAAAGCGGAATTTGAGGGCAAGACGATCCTTTCAAACTGGCAATCGGTGATTGATTTCTGCCGTGCCGAAATCGGTTTTGAGGAAAAGGAAATCTTCGCGGCGTTGTTTCTTAACGCCTCAAACACCTATATCGATTACATCCGCTTGTCGACGGGAACTGTCGACAAAGTCAGCATCTATCCCCGTGAAATTCTGGAAAAGGCGATTGCCCTGAAAGCCAAGGCGGTGATCCTTGCCCATAATCACCCCGGCGGCAACCCGACACCTTCGAAACAGGATATCGCCATGACCCGCCAGATCAATGACAGCCTCGAAACTGTCAATATCAGCCTGCATGATCATCTCATCATCACCGAGCAGAGCCATTCGAGTTTCAAAAGCCTCGGGTTGATCTGATGCAAAAGGTGGAAAATCCTGACCAGCGGTGCTATGCAATGTTCCATCATCACAGTTACGGTTAAAGACAATGATCCCACGCTATTCCCGCCCGGCCATGGAGGCCATCTGGTCAGACGAAAGCCGGTTCCGCATCTGGCTTGATATCGAAATCCATGCCTGTGATGCCCAGGCGAAACTCGGCGTTATCCCCGAAGAGGCTGCCGCGGTGATCCGCAAGAAAGCCGATTTCGACATTGAAGAGATTCACCGCATCGAGCGTGAAACCAAGCATGATGTCATCGCCTTCCTGACCAGCGTTGCCCATTATGTCGGGCCGGAATCCCGTTTCATCCACCAGGGCATGACCTCTTCCGATGTTCTTGATACCACGCTTGCCGTGCAGCTTGTCCGGGCAACGAACCTGTTGATCGAAGGGCTTGATGCGCTACTTGAGGCCATCAGGAAGCGGGCCAGGGAACACAAATACACCCCGATGATAGGCCGCAGCCACGGGATCCATGCAGAACCGGTGAGTTTCGGGCTTAAACTGGCTGGCTTCCACGCTGAATTCAACCGTGCCCGTGACCGCCTGATCGCCGCCCGTGATGAGATCGCCACCTGCAAGATTTCCGGGGCGGTAGGAACATACGCCCATATTGACCCGGCCGTCGAAGCCCACGTGGCTGAACGGATGGGGCTGAGGGCGGAAACCCATTCCACCCAGGTCATTCCCCGCGACCGCCATGCCATGTATTTCGCAACCCTCGGCGTGGTGGCGTCTTCGATCGAACGGCTGGCAACCGAGATTCGCCATATGCAGCGGACCGAAGTCCGGGAAGCCGAAGAGTTCTTTTCCAGCGGCCAGAAAGGGTCTTCGGCCATGCCGCACAAGCGCAACCCTGTGCTCACTGAAAACCTCACCGGTCTGGCGCGGATTGTGCGGGCTGCGGTCAACCCGGCACTGGAAAATGTCGCACTTTGGCATGAACGCGATATCTCCCATTCATCGGTTGAACGGGTGTTCGGCCCCGATGCCACGATCGCCCTTGATTTCGCCCTGCACCGGATGGCTTCCGTGGTCGACAAACTGGTGGTCTACCCCGAGCAGATGCAACAGAACCTCGACGCCCTTGGTGGGCTTGTCCATTCGCAGCAGGTGTTGCTGGCACTCACCCAGAAAGGGGTCAGCCGCGAAGATGCCTATCGCCTGGTGCAGAAAAACGCGATGGAAACCTGGCATGAAGGCGGTTCCTACCTGATGCGGCTTAAGGCTGATCCGGAGATCAAAGCCGCCCTAGATGATGCCGAACTCGAGGCCCTGTTCAACCTTGATCAGCATTTTGCCCGGATTGATACGATCTTTGAGCGGGTTTTTGGCCAAGAGTGAGTTTACATCAACAGGCTGAACCTCTATATTTTGTAGATAGGGCGGTTTTTCAGCCTTAAACCCACAAGATAATGAGATTTTCCGGTGGCGCGCACACAACTTTATGACGGCAAGGCGAAAACCATTTTCACCGGCCCCGATGATAATCATCTGATCCAGTATTTCAAAGATGATGCCACGGCCTATAACGCGCTGAAACACGATATTCTCGCTGGCAAGGGAATCCTCAACAACCTGATTTCCGAGCATATCATGCAGGCGGTCGCGGCCACCGGCATGAATACTCATTTCGTCAAACGGCTGAACGCCCGCGAGCAGTTGATCCGCAAGGTCGAGATCATCCCTGTTGAGGTGGTTGTCCGCAACCGGGCAGCCGGGTCACTGGTCAAGCGGCTTGGCGGCCAGCATATCCCGCTGACCGAAGGCGATACCCTGGCCAGACCGCTGCTGGAATACTACCTCAAGGAAGACGCGCTCAATGACCCGATTTTCGGGGAAGAGCATATTCTGCTGTTCGGCCTTGCCAGCCCCGATGAGATGGATCAGATCAACCGCATGGCGCTTGAGGTCAACACCATCCTGACTGGTCTTTTCCGGGCCATCAGCATCGATCTTGTCGATTTCAAGCTTGAGTTCGGGCGCAGCGCGGCGGATGGATCGATCCTGCTGGCTGATGAGATCAGCCCCGATAACTGCCGCCTCTGGGACACCGAAACCCGCGAGAAAAAGGACAAGGACAGATTCCGCCAGGATCTCGGCGGCCTGATCGAGGCCTATACCGATATTGCCACCCGATTGGGCATCGACCTCACCCCGCTTCACGAAAGGGAAACCCTATAATGCAGGTTACCGTCACCATTTCTCTCAAGCCCGGGGTTCTTGACCCGCAGGGCCGGGCCATCGAACATTCACTGCAGTCGCTTGGCTGGCAGGGCGTTGATCAGGTCAGCACCGGCAAGCAGATCATCCTCAACATTGATGAAGAGGATGAAGCCCGGGCCACCCAGATTGTCGCGCGGATGTGTGAAACGCTTCTCGTCAACACCGTGATCGAAGATTACAGCATCCATTGCAGCACCCCCGAAAGTGATGGTTAAACGATGACAATTGCCGTGATCACCTTTCCCGGATCAAACTGTGACCGGGATATCATCACCGCCGCTGAGGCGATTTCCGGAAAGCCGCCGCAGCTTGTCTGGCACAAGGACAGCGATATCGGTAAACCGGACCTCGTGCTGGTTCCCGGCGGGTTTTCCTTTGGTGACTATCTCCGCTGCGGGGCTATCGCCGCCCGCTCCCCGGCGATGGAATCAGTTTATGAATTCGCCCTTCGTGGCGGCATGATCATGGGCATCTGCAACGGTTTCCAGATTCTGATCGAATGCGGTCTGCTGCCCGGGGCATTAATCCGTAATCAGGGGCTGCGGTTTGTCTGCCGCCGCACAGTGCTGAAGACACACCAGACAGGCAAGGCAATCATGGGCAATCTTGAAGACGGGCAGAAACTGACAATTCCGGTGGCCCATAACGAAGGCCAGTTCTATGCCGATGATGAAACCCTCGCCCGCATCCGCGACAACGGCCAGATCGCCTTCACCTATACCCCGAAGGATAATGAGCCCGACTACAACCCCAATGGCTCGGCACTCGATATTGCCGGCATCACCTCTGATAACGGGCGTGTTCTGGGGCTGATGCCACATCCCGAAAGGATGATGAGCGCGGCTGTCGGCGGGGATGACGGCCGCACCATGCTTTCCGCGATCATTGAGGCCAGCACGTCATGAACAGTACCGTGATGACAAAGGAACACGCCGCCGAAATGGGGCTGACCGCCGAAGAATTCGACCGGATCTGTGCCCATATTGGTCGCATCCCCAACATGACGGAACTGGGTATTTTTTCCGCCATGTGGTCCGAACACTGTTCCTACAAATCCTCCCGCAAATGGCTCAAGACGCTGCCCACCAGTGGCGACAAGGTCATTCAGGGGCCAGGGGAAAATGCCGGGGTGGTCGATATTGGTGATGGCTGGGCTGCCGTCTTCAAGATCGAAAGCCACAACCACCCGTCTTTCATCGAACCCTATCAGGGTGCAGCCACGGGCGTCGGCGGTATTCTTCGCGATGTCTTCACCATGGGGGCACGGCCTGTGGCTCTCCTCAATGCTCTGCGTTTCGGTGATCCTCAGGACAAGCTCACCCGCTATCTCGTCTCCGGTGTTGTTGCCGGGATCGGCGGCTATGGTAACTGCATCGGCATCCCGACTGTCGGCGGTGAGGTGGATTTCAACCCCTCCTATAACCGCAATAATCTCGTCAATGCCATGGCGGTGGGGCTGGCCCGGGCTGACCGAATTTTCTATTCCGCTGCCTCCGGGGCAGGCAACCCCGTCTATTATATCGGTGCCAAGACCGGCCGTGATGGCATTCACGGGGCGACCATGGCCTCAGCGGAATTCAGCGATGACGCCGCCTCCAAGAGACCAACGGTGCAGGTCGGTGATCCCTTTGCCGGAAAACTGCTGCTGGAAGCCAGCCTCGAGCTGATGGATTCCGGTTCTGTGGTGGCCATTCAGGATATGGGGGCCGCCGGGCTGACCTCATCTTCAGTGGAAATGTCGGCCAAGGGCGGGCTCGGCATGGAGCTTGATCTTGACCGTGTTCCTGTCCGTGAAGATGGCATGACCCCTTATGAGATCATGCTGTCAGAATCCCAGGAGAGGATGCTGGTGGTGCTGAAACCCGAAGCCGCCGACCAGGCCCATGCCATTCTGGCGAAATGGGACCTCGACTGTGCCGAGATCGGCCGAGTCACCGATACAGGCCGCCTGGTGCTGAATTTCCATGGTGAATGCGCGGCTGATATCCCGCTGTCACCGCTGGTCGATGATGCGCCGGAATATGACCGCCCGCATGAGAAGACCCCGCCTCGGCCAGTGATCAGTTCTGCCACACTGACAACGGACCGGACAATCGGTGATGTGCTGCTGCATCTGATGGGCTCGCATCACATGGCCTCGCGCCGCTGGATCTGGGAGCAATACGACAGTGATGTGATGGCGGATACCATCGCAGGTTCCGGAGGAGACGCCGCCCTTGTTCGGGTTCACGGGACCAACCGCGGCATCGCCGTCACCACCGATTGCACGCCGCGGTACATCAAGGCTGATCCGGAAGTCGGCGCGATGCAGGCCGTGGCTGAGGCCTGGCGGAATATCACCGCCATCGGTGCAAGCCCGATTGCGATCACCAACAACCTCAATTTCGGCAATCCGGAAAAGCCGCTGATCATGGGGCAGATCACCGGGTCGATCACCGGCATGGGCAAGGCGGCTACAGCACTGGGCACGCCTGTGGTTTCCGGCAATGTCTCGCTCTATAACGAAACCGATGGTCAGGCGATCGATCCGGCTCCGGTGATCGGTATGGTTGGGGCCATTGATGATATCGATCATGCGATCGGCTTGGCTCTGCCTGATGCCGGCCAGTCACTTTTTGTCATTGGCCAGAACGGTGATTGTGATGATGGCTGGCTCGGGGCCTCGGTCTATGCTGATCTGATGACCGCCAATCCCGATGCAGCCCCGCCCCCGGTTTCGCTCGATGATGAAAAGCGCCACGGGGATTTCCTCCGCCAGCAAATCCTTGCCGGGGTCGTCACCGCCGCCCATGATTGTTCCGATGGCGGCCTGCTTGCGGCGGTTGCCGAGATGGCGATGGCCAGTGGCCGCGGTGCCGAGATCACCATGCCGAAAAGCGGCAATCAGCACGGCTGGTGTTTTGGCGAAGATCAGGGCCGCTATGTGGTCACGACCGGTGATGCCGCAGCGTTCCTCAAGGCCGCCGAGGCCCTCGCCATTCCCGTTCAGGCCATCGGCATGACCCTTGATGCCCCTCAGTTGAAATTGTCGTCAGGAGACATTATCTCTCTTGAAGCAATCAAAAATGCGCATGAGGGCTGGCTCCCGGGTTTGATGAGTGCCGGTCCCACCGCGGAAGGAGGCTGACCATGGCCATGCAAGCATCGGAAATCGAACAGCTGATCCGGGAAGCCCTCCCCGACAGCGACGTTACCATCACTGATCTGCGTGGTGACGGCGATCACTATGCCTGCCATGTTGTTTCGGCTGCCTTCCGGGGCAAGACTCGCATTCAGCAACACCAGATTGTCTACGAAGCCCTGGGCGGACGCATGGGCGGCCAATTGCACGCCCTCGCGCTGCAAACCACCCCCCGTGAAGAGGATTAGTACCATGGATAGCCAGACCAAGACTCAGATTGAATCCGAAATTGCCAGCCAGGATGTTGTGCTGTTCATGAAAGGCACGCCGGTCTTCCCGCAATGCGGTTTTTCCGCCGCCGTTGTGGGGGTGCTGTCGCATCTCGGCATCAAGTTCAAGGGTGTCAATGTTCTCGATGATGATGCCGTCCGTGAAGGGATCAAGGAATTCACCAATTGGCCGACCATCCCGCAACTGTATATCAAGGGCGAGTTTGTCGGCGGTTGCGATATCATTCGCGAAATGTATGAAACCGGCGAGCTGAACGAGCTTCTCAACAGCCGCGGGATCAATGTGAACCCTCAGCCCATCGAAGGCTGATCGCAGCTCATCTCATACGTGTTCCAGTCTGATTTCACCGCGTGGCGGTCATAGAGCCCGCGTGCCCGGTAGTTATCATCCCGGGTGATCCAGCGGATCAGCGGCCAGCCCGCCGTGCGGCCATGGTCACGCAGGCTTTCCAGCAAGGCCGCCCCGATCCGTTGGCCACGAGCTTCAGGGGCCACAAAGAGATCATCGAGAAAACCGATCTCGGCACCACGCAGGGGGCTCGGCATAGCCCGGAAATGCGCCAGCCCGAGAAGCCCCTCCCCCGCTTCAGCCACAAGGCCGGTGAGCGGATGAGCCTCATCCAGCAGCCAGCCCCAGGTGGTGGCCACGCCATCATCGTTGAGGGCCACCCGATAATGATCGGCATAACCTTCATAAAGCTGCTTCCAGAGCGGAAAATCAGCAGCGGTGACAGGCCTGATGGTGATCGTGTTCATGGGGTTATCACTCCTTTTATGGTAAACCCGTGTTGACAGATTGCCGGGCGCAAGGCCTTATGATCCTTTATTGTCAAACAGGCCTTACGCTCCCAATCAGGGCCGGAAAGTGAAGCAATGTCAACACAGGCTTGGTCTCTTCTTTTCGGTCTCGGGATGATCTGGGGCGGGACATTCTATTTTACGGAAATCCTGCTGCTCAGCATGACACCGTTTCATATCGTGTTTTTCCGTGTCAGCATCGCTGCTGTGGTCATGCTCGGCTATATTCATCTGCGCGGCAAACGGCTGCCTCTTGATCCGCGATCGCTGAAACAATTCGCCATCATGGGGTTTTTCAACAACGCCCTGCCGTTTTCCTGCATTGTCTTCGGCCAGCAATACATTACGGCCGGGCTGGCCTCGATCCTCAATTCAGCCACAGCTTTTGTCACCGTGATGGTGGCCGGGGTTTTCATGAAGGATGAGCCGATCACAATCCCGAGGCTGACAGGGACAATCCTCGGGGTGATCGGTGTGGCCGTCACCATGGGGATTGACCATCTGTCTTCCCTGTCGCTGGCCAGTATCGGCCAGATTCTGGTGCTGACCGCCACCGGCTGTTATGCCATCGCCAGTATGTATGGTCGCCTGCGGGTGCAGAATCATGGGGTTGAGGTTGCCGCCACCGGTATGCTCGTGGCGGCGTCATGCTGGATGCTGCTGCTGTCATTGCTGGTTGAGGGGGTGCCGGTGATCGCGCTTGATCCGGGTTCCGTGTTGGCATTGCTGGCCTTTGCCATTCCCTGCACCAGCCTTGCCTATATACTCTATTTTGCGCTGCTGAAACTGGCCGGGGCTGGCAACACGATGCTGGTCACGATCATCATTCCCGTTTTTGCTCTGGTGATTGATGCACTGCTGCTCGGCGAGGTCATCAGCCTGCGAGAGATGACAGGCTTTCTGATCATTGCCTTCGGGCTCTTGATCCTCAGCGGCAGACTGCCTCTGCCAAGATTACCGGGCAAGGTGCAAAAGAAAAGGCGGTGATGAACACCGCCTTTTGCTGATCGTCAATCGCGGGATTAGCGTGAATAGAATTCGATGACGAGGTTCGGTTCCATCTGGACCGGATACGGCACATCGGTGAGTTCCGGGATCCGGTTGATGCTGCCCTTGAAGGCGGCTTCATCGACGGTCAGGTATTCCGGGATATCACGTTCGGCAGAAGCCATGCCTTCCATGACAGCCGGGATGGACCGGGACTTTTCCTTAAGCTCAACCGTATCACCGATGCCGATCATCCGCGACGGGATGTTGCAGCGCTGGCCGTTGACCATGACATGGCCATGGTTGACAAGCTGGCGCGCGGCAAAAACGGTGGGGGCGAATTTCATGCGATAGACAAGCGCATCAAGACGGCATTCCAGAATCCCGATCAGGTTCTGGCCTGTATCACCACGGCGGCGGACAGCTTCCTGATAGTATTTCTTGAACTGCTTCTCGCCGATATTGCCGTAATAGCCCTTCAGCTTCTGCTTGGCCATCAGCTGAACACCGAAATCGGTCGGCTTGGAGCGGCGCTGGCCGTGCTGGCCTGGGCCGTATTCGCGACTGTTAAGAGGTGATTTGGCACGACCCCAGAGGTTCACGCCAAGACGGCGGTCAATCTTGTGCTTTGAATTATGACGCTTGTGGTCTGACTTTGCAGCCATGGTTTAACTCCATTGTTTTTGCCCCGGTAGTGCCCCTATGGCCGGGACAGGAGCCGAAACACCCCTGTCCGCTTTCCCGGGAAAGTGCCTCTTGATAGGAAAACTGCTCCCAGAAGTCAAGCCCTGCCTGTACCGGCGCGGCGGATTGCCTTGATCATGCCGTGCAGGGTCCGAACATCCTGTTCGGTAAGGTCGGCGCGCTGGAACATCGCCATGATATTCCGCATCACCACCGGGGCCATATCAGGGCTGGTGAAAAAGCCTCCCTCACGCAGCTGGGCTTCGAGTGTATCGAAAAGGAAGGCCTTGTCTTCAGCAGATGATGGCGGGCTGGCTTCATGGTCCGGGGCCGGCGGGGCTGCTTCCATGGTGGCCTTACGGGCCTCCCACCCCATCAGCAGCACCGCCTGACCGAGATTGAGCGAGGCAAATTGCGGGTTCAGCGGCACAGTGATGATGAAATCCGCCATCCCCACGGCATCGTTGTCGAGCCCGGCACGCTCAGGCCCGAAGAGCAGAGCCGGCCGGCCGCCTTGCCTGGCATGGTCAGCCATCCTGGCAGCGGCTTCCATCGGTGTCAGGGCAGGCTTGGCCATGCCCCGGCGGCGGGCGGTTGTCGCCCCGATCATGGTATAGCCTGCAGCGGCCTCACGCAGGCTATCGTGCAGCCCGGCAGCATCGAGAATATCACCGCCACCGGCAGCCATGGAAACCGCAGCCGGGTTCGGCCAGCCGTCTCTCGGGTCAACAACATGAAGCTTATTGAGGCCGCAGTTTTTCATCGCCCGGGCGGCAGCCCCGATATTTTCCCCCATCTGCGGCTGCATCAGGATAACCGCGGGCAGAAGATCGGCCCAGGGGCCGTCTGTTTCGGCAGCGGTGGTGTTGGTTCCGGCCATGGCGTTCAGGCTGTCTGGCTTTTCAGCAATTTCCATGACATGGCATCGGCCAGCGCCATCACCGACGCATCGATGATGTTGGTGGAGACACCCACCGAGATCCAGCCAAGGCCGTCTTCATCACGGCATTCGATCAGAACCCGGGTGACAGCATCGGTGCCGCCACTGACACTTTCACCAGAAAGAATCCGCACCTTGTAATCGACCAGCTCAACCCCGGAAAGTTGCGGATAGGCGGTGATCAGCGCCTTGCGGATAGCCGTATCGACAGCGTTGACAGGGCCGTTACCCACCGCCGCTTCATGGAATTGCTCGCCGTTGACAAAGACAGTGGTGGTGGCTTCGGATTCCACCACGAGATGCCCCTTGGCGTTGAACCGGCGTTCATCCATGACCCGGAAACGGCCGATGACAAAGAATTCCGGCACCTCACCAAGATGGCGGCGCACCAGCAGTTCCATGCTGGCCTCGGCTGTATCAAAAGCCCAGCCCTTGTATTCCTTTTCCTTGACCTCGGTGATCAGCGCATCAAGGCGGCTGTCATTCTTGTCGACAGTGATCCCAAGCTCGGCAAAGCGGGCGAGGAAATTGGCTTTTCCCGACTGGTCGGAGACAACGTATTCACGCGTGTTGCCGACAGTTTCCGGGGGAATATGCTCATAGGTCTTGGGGTCGCGCAGGGCTGCCGAGGCGTGAAGACCACCCTTATGGGCAAAAGCCGCATCACCGACATAGGGCGCATGGGGATTGGGCAGCCGGTTGATCCGGCTGTCTATCATCCGCGACAGGGATTTCAGCTTGTTCAGCCGGTCATGCGGGATGCCGGTTTCATAGCCGTATTTCAGCATCAGGTTGGGGATCAGCGTGACGAGATCAGCGTTGCCGCAGCGCTCACCGATACCGTTGATGGTGCCCTGAATCTGGCGTGCCCCGGCCTCAACCGCAGCCAGTGTATTGGCAACCGCCAGACCGCAATCATTATGGGTGTGAATTCCGATTTTTGCCTCGGGCAGTGCTTCGCGCACAGCCTCGACCCCGCGCCTGATATCATCCGGCATCGACCCGCCATTGGTATCACAGAGCACGATCCATTCAGCCCCGCCTTCATGGGCAGCCCGGGCACAATCCAGGGCAAAATCAGGATTGGCCTTGAACCCATCAAAGAAATGCTCGCAGTCAAACATGGCCTCACGGCCTTTTTCACGGGCAGCAGCCATGGATTCCCGGATCATGTTGAGGTTTTCCTCAAGCTCGATCTCAAGTGCTGTGGTGACATGGAAATCCCAGGTCTTGCCGACGAGGCAGGTGGCGTCTGTTTCAGCATTGATCACAGCGTTGAGCCCGGGATCGTTTGAGGCCGAGCGACCGCCGCGACGGGTCATCCCAAAAGCCACAGAACGGGCATGGCTGCGTTTTGGAAAATCGCTGAAAAATTCATTATCGGTGGGGTTGGCCCCGGGCCAGCCGCCTTCGATATAATCGATCCCCATTTCATCGAGGGCCTTGGCAATAGCAATCTTGTCGGCCACTGAAAAATCAATGCCGCGTGCCTGACATCCATCACGGAGTGTGGTGTCAAAAAGCCAGATTCTGTCGCCGTTCATGCCAATCCCCTGCATTCTGCCAAGATGGTATTAAGCCGAGATGGCGGTTTTGTCAAAACGCATCGGCTTAACCCCGCCGCCAGACAGTGCCCTCAGGGGTATCCTCGAGCAGAATCCCGCGGGCAGCGAGATCATCCCTGATCCGGTCGGCTTCAGCAAAGTTCTTTGCTTTGCGGGCAGCCAGACGAGCCTCAATCGCTGCCAGTATAGCAGCGTCGTCACCATCACCGCCCCCCTTGAACCAGGTCTCAGCATCAGTTTCCAGCAGGCCGAGCATCGTTGCCGAGGCCTTGAGCCGTGCCGCCGCATCGGCATCACCCTTGTTGGCATCACGGGCCAGTTCATGGAGCCGGGCAATGGCGTTCGGGGTGTTCAGATCATCACCGAGGGCAGCCATGAAGCCCGCATCGATATCCCCGGTTTCGGCATCCGCCACTGCCCGGTAGAGGCTGTCGAGGGCGGCCTTGGCCTCAGCCACACCCTGACGCGAGAAATCCAGCGGGGCCCGATAATGGGCGGAAAGCAGCGCCAGCCGCACCGCCTCACCGGGCATATCCGCCAGCACCTCGGCGACAGTGGTGAAATTGCCAAGCGATTTAGACATCTTCTCGCCATCGACCGTCACATAGCCGTTATGCATCCAGTACCGGGCCATCGCCTCGGTATCATGGGCACAGCAGGATTGGGCGATCTCGTTTTCATGATGCGGGAAAATCAGATCAAGCCCGCCGGCATGAATATCGAACGTCTCCCCCAGATAGGCCGCGCTCATGGCCGAACATTCGATATGCCAGCCCGGGCGACCACGGCCCCAGGGGCTTTCCCAGCCCGGCTGATCATCATCAGAGGGTTTCCACAGAACGAAATCACCGGCATCCCTTTTATAGGGAGCAACCTCAACCCTTGCCCCGGCGACAAGCTCATCAGGGGTTCGCCGTGACAGCGCCCCATAGGCCTCCATCGTGCTCACCTGAAACAGCACATGGCCTTCAGCCTCATAGGCGTGGCCTTTACCGATCAGGGTGGTGATCATGCTGATCATCGCATCGATATGATCAGTGGCCCGCGGTTCGACATCAGGGGCCAGCACATTGAGGGCAGCGCAATCTTCATGAAAGGCGGTGATCGTTTTTGCTGTCAGATCGGCAATGGTGATGCCTTCCTCGGCAGCCCGGGCGTTGATCTTGTCATCGACATCAGTGATGTTGCGGGCATAGGTGACCTTCGGAAAATGATGGCGCAGCATCCGCACCAGCACATCAAAGACAACCAGCGGCCGGGCATTGCCGACATGGATGCGGTCATAGACAGTCGGCCCGCAGGCATAGAGCCGCACATGGCCGGGGTCGATCGGCTCAAACCCCTGCCGGGAACGGCTCAGGGTGTTGTAAAAGGCAAGCCCTGTCATCCTTCATCCCCCGCCAGCCGGGTGATGATCCGCTGCCGTCCCATCAAGGGCAGCAGTCCCGCCAGTTCGGGCCCCGAAGACTGCCCCGTAAGCGCCAGCCGAAGCGGCATGAAAAGCCCCTTGCCCTTGCGGCCGGTTTCCGCGGCAATGGCTTTTGTCCACTGCCCCCAGGTTTCGGGTTCGGGATCCCCCTCAGGCAAAAGCTGTGCCGCTGCCGCCAGCATCTCCCTGTCTTCGGCCGCAATAACCGGCATCAGCGGGGCCGTCACCATAGCATGGAGACCGGCGGCATCAGCGATCGTGCTGAGATTACCACGAATGGCCGACCAGAAATCAGGGCTGATATCGAGACCCATGGCAGCCAGCCGATCCTGCACCGCTTCATGGTCAGTCATGCCGAGAATGCGACCGTTGAGCAGGGAAAGTTCGGCGGGATCAAATTTTGGTGTGGCACGGCCAAACCGGGTAATATCAAAACCGGAAACCACATCATCCATCGTGGCACGCGGTTCCACCGGATCCGAGGTGCCGATCCGGGCCAGCAGGCTGGCAATGGCCATCGCCTCAATCCCGTCATCACGGAGCGAGCCGATCGAAAGCGAGCCAAGGCGTTTCGACAGCCCCTCCCCGTCAGCCCCGGCAAGCAGCGCGAAATGCCCCATGGCCGGGGCGGTGGCCCCAAGAGCCTCAAACAACTGGATCTGGGCGGCGGAATTGGTTGTGTGATCCTCACCCCGGAGAATGTGCGTCACCCCGTGATCACGATCATCAACCACCGAAGCCAGGGTATAGATCACCCGGCCATCAGCACGCAGGATCACCGGATCAGAAAGCGACGACATCGGCACCGAAACTTCACCCCGTACCAGATCGTGCCAGGTGACGGTGGTATCCTCGAGTTTGAAACGGTAATGCGGCTTTTCCCCGGCGGCTTCACGGGCGGCGATCTCTTCCGGTGTCAGGCTGAGCGCGGCCCGATCATAGACAGGCGGTCGCCCGGCGGCCAGTTGAGCCTTGCGCTTGAGCCCCAGTTCTTCCTGGGTTTCAAAGCATTTATAGGCCCGTCCCGACGCCAGCAGATGATCAAGTGCCGCACGGTAATGGTCAAGCCGAGACGATTGCCTGTCTTCGCGATCCCAGGTCATCCCCATCCAGGTGAGGTCTTCCCTGATCGAGGCTTCATACGCTGCCGTCGAGCGTTCATCATCGGTATCATCAATCCGCAGCATGAAATCGCCGTCATTGGCCCGGGCGAAGAGAAAATTCACAAGCGCTGTCCGCATATTGCCGACGTGAAGGTTGCCCGTCGGGCTGGGCGCAAATCGAACGAGAGGACGTGACATTCAACGATCTCCGGCGAGAGGATAACGGTTGGTGATCGGAAAACGGCGATCACGGTAAAAAGCACGGGGGCTGATCTTGGGGCCCGGGGCACATTGCCGGCGTTTGTATTCGGCCCGCATCAGCATGGCAGCACAACGCCGCACAACATCTGCATCATGGCCGGCAGCCACCAGATCATCGACCGAGGCAAGGTTTTCCACCAGCCCCTTCATGATGGCATCAAGTTGGTCATAATCAGGCAGGCTGTCGCTGTCCTGCTGGTCGGGGCGAAGTTCTGCCGAGGGCGGGCGGGTGATGATCCGCTCCGGCATGACCGCCCCCTGAGGGCCCAGCACACCCCGGGGGTGATTCTGGTTGCGCCACCGGCAAAGCGCAAAGACTTCGGTCTTCCAGACATCAATGAGGGGGGCATAGCCGCCGCACATATCACCGTAAAGGGTGGCATAGCCGGTCGCGTATTCTGATTTGTTGCCGGTGGTCAGCAACAACTGGCCGGTGGTGTTGGATGTGCTCATCAGCAACAGGCCACGCAGCCGCGACTGCAAGTTTTCCCGCGCCAGATCAGGGTTGCCACGGGCAAACATTTCTGCCAGTACCGCATCCACCGATTGCATGGCCGGTTCGATATCAAGGGTATCAAGACGGATGCCAAGATTTGCCGCCAGCCCGGCAGCATCATCAAGACTGATTTGTGCGGTATAGGGAGACGGCATCATCACCGCATCGACACGGTCCGGGCCCAGGGCATCAACAGCAAGAACAGCCACAAGGGCACTGTCGATCCCACCGGAAAGTCCCAGGATCACCCGATCAAAGCCGTTCTTTTCAGTATAATCACGAATACCCAGCACAAGGCACCGCCAGACGGCATCCAGCCCCTCGTCAGGCTTGCTGACAGGGCCACTAAACCGCCAGCCATCTGCCCCGCGCCTGGCCTCAATCATGGTCACGGCCTCGCTGAAGGTCGGCATCACCGCCGCCAGTTCACCGCCGGGATTGACGGCGAACGATCCGCCATCAAAGACCAGGTCATCCTGACCACCCACCAGATTGACATAGAGAACCGGCAAACCGGTTTCGCTGACCCGTGCCACCACGGTATTCATGCGCGCATCAATCTTGGCTTTTTCGAACGGCGAGCCGTTGGGGGAGATGATCATCTCGGCGCCGTTTTCCTCAAGGCATTCGACGAGATCAGCGTGCCAGAGGTCTTCACAAACAGGCAGGCCGATCAGCACCCCGCGCACCATCACCGGCCCCGGCATCCCGCCGGGGGTGAAATTCCGCGGATCATCGAAAACCCCTGTCCCGGGCAGACGATCCTTATCCCGCACCGAGGCAACCTTGCCTTCATCGAGCACGAAGACTGAATTGCGGATCACCTTGCCGTCCCGCCGGGGGGCACCGACAATGATCGCCGGGCCGCCATCCGCCGTTGCAGCGGTGAGACGCATGATGGCCGCATCGATCGCCTCAAGATAACCCGAGACCATCACCAGATCATCAATCTGATAGCCGGAAAGATAGGTTTCCGGGGCGATGATAATATCCGCCCTCTGCACCGCCGCTTCTTGGCGTGCATCCATCAGTTTGCGCGTGTTGCCTTCCGTATCGCCCACAGTGGCATTGAGTTGGGCCGCGGCAATGATCAATCTATCGGTCATGACCTTCTTTTATTCGGTTTGTCGCCAATGATCAAAAGGAAAGCGCATGGCCGGACGAGACTTGCACATGGGCGGCGGCTCATGAATGATGGAATGAACAACAAGCATCGAGGAGGCCCCCATGGCCAAAGGATACATTGTCGGGACCATCACCATCACCGATCGGGAAGCCTATAAACCCTATATGGAAAACACGAACCGGATTGTCGAGGCCTATGGCGGGCGGTTCATCATCCGGGGCGGGGCGATGGAAGTGCTGAACGGCGAGACACCGTATGACCGTGTGGTGGTGATCGAGTTTGATAGCCCCGAACAGGCCCGTGCCTTTTACGAGGATGAGGAATATCGGGAAGTCCGCAAAATCCGCGAGGACAATTCTGTCGGTGTTGTCATGCGTATTGAAGGCTATGACGGGGCGTGATCAGTCGCGTCCCTTTTCGGGGATAAGAAATTCCCGTCCGGTCTTGACCCGTGATTGCCCGTCATAATCGATGATATCGGCCGTGGCATAGGTTTCCGACCATTTTTCAGGCAGATAGGACCCTGTCCCGATCACATCAACCGGTGTGCCCGCAAGGGCGAAAACACGGCATTTTTCCGGGCCGAACCCGGATGAACAGACAATCCGCACCTTGTCAAACCCGGCATCATCAAGGCTTTCCCGCAAATGCCATGTGGCCGCCGCTGAAACACCCGTGCCGATCAGGAATTTCAGTTCCTGATCATTGCGGTAGCCGCGGATCGCATCAGCCGCGTTGCGTTCGAGCACGGCATAGGATTCCTGCACGTCCAGCCCTTCGACATAGCGTCCGCCATGGGTATCGAGCCGCAGGGCCAGCCGCCCGGCTTTGGCAAGTTCAGGAAAAGCCTTCGCTACAGCCAGACCATCGGTGATCTCCTGCCCGAAATAATCGACCAGCACAGTCAGCGGTTCATCCGGGAAGGTATCGTGGTAAAGCTGCGCCGCCGCCACGGTCGACCCGGCATAGCCGATCAGCGCATGGGGCATTGTTCCCTTGCCCTTGTCACTGCCGAAAAACGGTGCTGTGTGATCTGTCGCGCAGCCGATAAACCCGATTGCCCCGGCTTTTTCACGCGCCATCCGTGAGCCCACCGACGCCCCATAGGCCATCAGTTCGGCCATCTCGCCACCGGCACAGTGGCGGGCATCCATCGCCAGGAAAGAGACATTCGGCAGGGAATTGCACATGGCAAAGGCGTTGTAGGCCGCCACCGAGGCTGCCCCGAGGCGTTGCAGCATCACCGTTTCAAGATCGACAATCTGGCTGAGCGACCCCCGCAGGAAAAAGATCGGCTCACCGGCGCCGACCCAGCCGCCCTCTTCATGGTTGATCTCGACATCAATCTTGATGCCCCGGGCTTCGGCCATCGACGTTAACCATTCGATGGCAAGCCGTGGCGCGGAAAGGACCGGACGCCGCATGAAAAAAGCATAAGTGACCTGGCTTTCCCCGCTTTTTTCAACAACCGCCTTTGTCCGCAGGAAATAACTGTCCGTCCTGGACGGCTGATTTTCCGGGGTCGGTCCGCTATTGGGCAATTTCGACATGGTCATGACCTGTGCTGGGAAACCTTGCGCCGGGTCAGGCCGGGGCTTGATTTTCGCGACGCTTTTTCAGCAGATCGGCAATCAGGAACGCCAGTTCAAGCGACTGGGTGGCATTAAGCCGAGGATCACAGACCGTGTGATAGCGGTCGGAAAGATCCTCTTCCATCACCTCGGCCACACCGCCACCGATACATTCGGTCACGTTGGAGCCCGTCATCTCAAAATGGACACCGCCAGGGTAGGTTCCGGCAACATCATGGGCTTCGAAAAAGCCGCGAACTTCTTCAAGCACATCCTCGACACGGCGGGTCTTGTAGCCGGAAGAGGCCTTGATTGTGTTGCCGTGCATGGGATCACAACACCAGACAACCCGGTGGCCGCTCTCGCGGACCTTTTCGAGCATTGGCAGAAGGCCCTCACGCACCTGCCCGGCCCCCATTCGGCTGATCAGAGTCAGGCGGCCGGGGATGTTATCGGGATTGAGCACGTCAATGAGACGCAGCAATTCATCAGGGTCGAGGCTCGGCCCACATTTGAGCCCGATCGGGTTGGCAATACCGCGCATATATTCAACATGGGCACCATCAAGCTGACGTGTCCGGTCACCGATCCAGAGCATATGCGCCGAGGTCGAAAACTGGCTGCCTTCCGGGGTGATCGTATCCTCGCGGGTGAAGGCTTCCTCATAGTTGAGCAACAGCGCCTCGTGGCTGGTGTAAAGCCGGGTTTCCCGCAGCGACTTGCTGGTTTCGCTGGTGACGCCGCAGGCCCGCATGAAATTCATCGTCTCATCGATGCGCGTCGCCAGTTCTTCATAGCGGCTGGCCTCGTTGGAATCCTTGATGAAATCCAGCGTCCAGGAATGCACCTTTTCGAGGTTGGACAACCCGCCGGTGGCAAAAGCACGGATCAGGTTCAGCGTCGCCGCCGATTGATGATAGACCTGCTTGAGCCGGTCCGGATCAGGCACCCGGTCTGCTTCGGTAAAGCCGATGCCGTTGACCATATCCCCGCGGTAACTGGGCAATTCAACATCGTCGATGGTTTCCGTCGGGGCGGAACGCGGCTTGGCGAACTGGCCGGCCATCCGGGCCACTTTGACAACAGGCAGCGAAAGCCCAAAGGTCAGCACAACAGCCATCTGCATCATGACCTTGAAACTGTCGCGGATATAATCGGCCGAAAATTCGGCAAAGCTCTCGGCGCAGTCACCCCCCTGCATCAGGAAGGCTTCACCATCGGCAACCTGTCCCAGTTGCTGGCGCAGGCTCTGCACCTCACCGGCGAATACCAGCGGCGGCATGGAGCGCAGCTCCTGTTCAACCGCACGCAGTGCAGCGGCATCAGGATATTCGGGCACCTGAACGATCGGACGTTCGCGCCATGAAGTCGATGACCAGCTCATCTCGCATTCTCCAACGATATCAACACCCATTTCCTACCAGCGATTGGGGGGTGTTGGCAAATAGTATCAGGCCGGGCAGATTTAGTTTTCCGCCCGCGGGGTCCGCATGGTGACAAATTCTTCTGCTGCCGTGGGATGAATCCCGATCGTGGAATCGAAATCGGCCTTTGTAGCCCCGGCCTTGATGGCGATCCCGATCCCCTGAATGATCTCCGGCGCATCAGGCCCGAGCATATGAACACCGACAACCTTCTGGCTGGCGTGATCGACAATCATCTTCATCACTGTCTTTTCATCACGCCCTGATATCGTGTTTTTCATCGCCCGGAAGCGAGCTTCATAGACATCGATCCGGCCATAGGCCTTGCGCGCATCCGCCTCGGCAAGCCCCACCGTGGCGATCGGCGGCTGCGAGAATACCGCGGTCGGGACATCATTGAGATCAACCTCACGCGGCCTGCCCCCATAGAGCGTGTCAGCGAGCGCGTGGCCTTCAGCCGTGGCCACAGGGGTCAGGTTGATCCTGTTGGTCACATCACCGATCGCATAAATCGACGGGACTGCTGTCTGGCGGGCGTCATTGACCTCAATTGCCCCGGCCTTATCAAGCCCGACCCCGGCTTCGGCGAGCCCCAGCCCGGCAGTGTTGGGCTTGCGGCCTGTCGCCGCCATCAGCGTATCAGCATGGATCACCTCACCGTTATCAAGGGTAATGATCTTGGCTTCATCATCACCTTCGACGCGGCTGATGCTGGCCCCGGGGTGGAGAATGATCCCCCGGCCTGCTGCCGCTTCGGCATAGGCCTTGCGGATATCGTCATCAAAACCGCGGAGGGGCAGATCAGCCCGGTAGACGAGATGAGTCTTTGCCCCGAAACCGTTAAAGATCCCGGCGAATTCAACCGCAATATAACCACTGCCGAAAACCACCACCTCATCGGGGCGGTGGCTCAGGTCGAGGGCCTCGTTGGAACTGATCGCGTGGTCGGCGAGGCCTTCGATCGGCGGCAGGCTCGGCCAGCCCCCCACCGCCACCAGAATGCGCTCGGCGGTGAGCGTTTGATCCCCCACCATGACCGTATGGGCATCCCGGACAACACCCCGCCCGGGAATGATCGTCACCCCGGCGTTTTCCAGCAGCGAGACGTAGATGTCGGAAAGCCGGTCAAGTTCAGTGTTCTTGCGCTGGATCAGCTGCCCCCAGTCATGGCCGGGCAGATCAACCTCCCAGCCGAAACCGGCAGCATCCTCAACCTCGGTGGAAAAGGATGATCCGTATACCAGCAGTTTCTTGGGCACACAGCCGCGCAGCACACAGGTGCCCCCGGGTCGGTCTTCCTCAATAATGGCCACCCTGGCGCCATGCCCGGCGGCAATCCGCGAGGCCCGGACGCCACCGGAACCGGCCCCGATGGTGATCAGGTCATAATCATATGCCGACATGGCTTTCCCCTTATTCGGTGTTCTACCGTTATGTAATCACAGCGGCACGGGAAATCCAGTGGTGATTGATCAGGCGGGAAGCCCCCCCTCGGTATTCTAGTGGCGAAACGGGATGACCATCGCCGTGTTGTCTTTTGAAACAGGCAGGTAGTGATCATCATCATCGTTGTCCCGGGACGAAAGATAACAATCCATGAGCATACGATGGCAGGTGATCAACGCCGCCAGCCGTTCAGCCGAGGCCGGGGTGCTGATCCGGATCCACTGATACAGCGTCAGGGTGACAGGCCCGGCTGAAATCCCGTAACGGCCAAGACTGTGCCCTGAGAGATTTTCCAGAAACAGCGTCTGGATAAAGGGGGCATAGACAGGCTCGCCCGTCTGGCGAATGGCCGTGGTGTAGAGCAGATAGGTTTCCCTTT
This sequence comes from Puniceispirillales bacterium (SeqCode), assembly GCA_049889655.1. Lineage (GTDB taxonomy): Bacteria > Pseudomonadota > Alphaproteobacteria > Puniceispirillales > UBA1172 > UBA1172. The sequence goes on along the minus strand of JBMHCY010000014.1, from coordinate 5,921 downwards.
CGGCCAGCCGTTCCAGCTGAACCGGGAAAATATGATCATCGCCGATGATCCAGTGCCCTTTTTCCACTTCCTCCACGGGGCCTAGGTCATCGAAACCGGTATTCTCTATGGATTGAAGCACATTGTTGATTAACGTCATCACGACCTCCACAAAATCAAGCACTGCTTTCTGAACTATCACCGTTCAACCCGGCTCGCCATTGTTCAGTCAGGTGGGTCGATGACCCAAAAGAGCCGCCCGCCTCTCCTGCATTGACCCGAAAGAACATGGCGGTTATGGATAGCTCAACACGAAGAAAGGAACACACCATGCCGCTCAAACTCGATACAGTGACAACCCTGACTTTTGATTGCTACGGCACCCTGATTGATTGGGAGAGTGGCATCTGGGATGGTTTCCAGCCTCTGCTGCTGGCCAATGGCAGCAGCATGACACGGCACCATGTGCTGGAGATGTTCGCCCGCATCGAGAGCACGGTCCAGGCGGAAACACCGGGGATGCTCTACCCCGATGTGCTGCGCGAAACGCATCGCCGCTTTGCTGCCGAAAACAGCCTTGAGACCACCGCCGCCATGGATGACAGGTTCGGTGATTTTGTTCCCTACTGGCCGGCGTTTCCCGACAGTGCCGATGCGTTGCGGCGGCTGGCAGAGAAATTCAACCTGGTGATCCTGTCCAACGTCAACCGCGATGGCTTTGCCGCATCAGCCCGCCGCCTCGGCACTTCCTTTGATGCGATCTACACCGCTGAGGATATCGGCTCCTACAAGCCCAATCCGGAAAATTTCCGCCATATGCTGGAACGGCTCGAGCAGGACCATGCGACACCGGCCGGGGCGATCCTGCACGTGGCCCAGAGCCTCTTCCATGATATCGAACTGGCACAGCAGTTTGAGCTGCAGACCGCCTGGATCGACCGCCAGAATCTGGCCGGGGGCGGTTCCTGGGGGGCAACGGCAAAAACCGCAACCATGCCGCAGTTCGATGCTGCCTTCCCGACGCTGATGGCCTTTGCCGACGCGGTGTGCTAAACCCTAGCGTTCGCGCCAGGGGGCGGGGTTGATCCCGGTCGGCAGTGTCGCGTGATAGCCGGGCACCTGCGCGGCGAAATCGGTGATCCAGCTTTCCTTCGCCGGGCAGTGATCGCGCCAGTCGAGCTGCTGGCGGAGATCGAGATAATCGAGCACACAGGCGAGCCCGATTTCATCCACCTGGGGCATCGCCCCATGGGTATAGGGGCGGTTTTCGGCAGCGATCACATCGAGCCCGCGCCTGATCTTGTCGCGCTGGCGTTCGACAAAGCTTTCGACCACCATCTCTTCCGGGCGGTAGCGGCGTTCATAGACGACCAGCAGCGCGGCATCGAGAATGCCGTTCACCCGCGCACAGCGGATCTGCACATCGAGCCTGTCTTCGCCGGAAGCCGGGATGATGCGGCCGCCGCCTGCCTCCATATCGAGGTAGTCAAGGATCGTCCGGCTATCATAGATCACCCTGTTGCCGACAATCAGCGCAGGAATTTTCCCGAGCGGGTTCTGGCTGGTGATGGTGTCATCGGGGTTGGCGGTTTCCGAGGGCTCGACCGTGATCTCATCGATCCGCCCGAGCACATGGGCAGCGAGTTTGACCATCCGGCCAAAGGGTGAGGCATCAGCGGAACGAAGTATCATGGCGGGTTTCCTTTGGTTGATTTTTTTATGGCGTATCATGGCACGCTGACAGCCTTTCGGGAAGCGGAAAGGGCCCTGCGTGCTGCGGCGGGGTGGCATCGTAAGAGGCACCAACACATCATCATCAAAAGAAAGTGGCGGAGGGGAAGGGATTCGAACCCCCGAAGGGAGTTTCCTCCCTTAACGATTTAGCAAACCGCCGCCTTCAGCCACTCGGCCACCCCTCCGCATGAATGGGTCATGGGGCTAGGCCCCCACGGCGTATGCAGAAACTGATTTAACCCCTCACGGACGCCTTGTCAAACGCCTTTATGGGCTGGCATGATGGGAGCCCATCTGCTTTGCCCGAAGGTTAAGAACCATGCCCTTCCCCCCTGCCCCGACGCTGATCGTTTTTGACAAAGACGGCGTGCTGCTTGATCTCAACGCCACCTGGCTGCCGCTGATTATCGGCATTACCGAATACCTGAGCGAGCGTGCCGACGGGGCCGTTGAGCGCGATGCCCTGCTGGCGGCTGTCGGCGTCGAGATGGAGCCCGGCAGCGACAATGGCCGGATCCTCGAAAACAGTGTCTTTGCCGCCGGAACATTCGTCGCCATGCGTGAGATCTGGGAAGAGATGGCGCCGGTGCTCGCGCCGGTCTTTGCCGATCTGGAAACCTACCGTGCCGATGTGCAGCGTATCCGGGAAGAAAAAGTCCGCGGCCGGACAGCCGCCAAGGGTGATGTGGCGGCGGCACTGGCTGAGCTGCGGGCGGCGGGCTGGGCGCTCGCCGTCGCCACCAACGACACGGTCAATTCAACGCAGGTTAACCTTGAAGATATGGGCATTGCCGATGCCTTTGATGCGGTGATCTGTGCCGACAGCGGCTTTGGCCGCAAACCGGAAGCAGGCGGGCTGCTCGAAGCCTGCCGCGTGGCGGGCTGTGCCCCGGAAGAGGCGATCATGGTCGGCGATACCCAGACCGACTGGCTGGCGGCGCAGAAAGCCGGGTTCGGCGGCTTCGTGGCAGTGGCCGACAATGCGCCGGAACTCCCCGGCTTTATCCCCTCCGCCGATCTCGTGCTGCCGGATATCGCCGAGCTGGCAGACCATCTCAACGGTCATCAGCGCTGAAAATGCGGGCGGCGGGCTTCAATGATCAGGCTTGAATACCGGTTTGAGGCTGGACTCTGGCTCTGGCCGGCGAAGGATGCGTGGCATTTCATCACCCTGCCTGCGGAGGCGGCGGAAGAGATCAGGTTCTTTCATAAACAGCGGCGTGGTTTCGGCTCACTGCGGGTGGAGGTGCGATGCGGTGACAGCACCTGGCGCACCTCGATTTTTCCCGACAGCCGCTCAGGTTCCTTCGTGCTGCCGGTGAAGGCTGCGATCCGCCGCGCCGAGGGGATCACCACAGGTGACACTGCCGGCTTCCACCTCGCTATTCTCGACGACCCGATGTGAGAGGGGTCAGCCGTCCAGTTTGCCTTTCAGCATCTGGTTGACCATGCCCGGGTTGGCCTGGCCTTTTGAGGCTTTCATGACCTGGCCAACAAAGAAGCCGAACAGTTTGTCCTTGCCACCGCGGTATTCCTCGACCTTGTCCTGATTGGCGGCCAGCACCTCATCGATCATCGCTTCGATCGCCCCGGTATCGGAAACCTGCTTGAGCCCCTTTTCCTCAATGATCACCGCCGGGTCACCGCCCGTCTCAACCATCTCGGCGAAGACATCCTTGGCGATCCGGCCGGAGATCGTGCCATCGCTGATCAGCCCCACCAGCGCCCCAAGGGCTTCCGGCGAGACCGGGCTTTCAGCCAGCGACTTGCCTGCCTTGTTGAGCGCGCCAAAGAGTTCAACCGTCATCCAGTTGGCCGCCAGTTTGGCATCACGCCCTGCCGCCACCGCTTCATAAAATGCTGCGGTATCACGGTCTTCGCTGAGCACGGTCGCATCATAAGGGCTGAGCCCGTATTCACTGATCAGCCGGGCCTTGAGGGCATCGGGCAATTCCGGCAGGGTGGTGCGGATCTGCTCCACCCAGGCACCGTCAAGCTGCAGGGGCAGGAGATCCGGGTCCGGGAAATAGCGGTAATCATGGGCATCTTCCTTGGACCGCATCGCCCGTGTCATCCCCGTTGAGGTATCAAACAACCGCGTTTCCTGATCAATGCTGCCGCCATCTTCGAGAATCTCAATCTGGCGGGCGACTTCGCTGGTGATCGCCTGCTGGATAAAGCGGATCGAGTTGAGGTTCTTGGTCTCGGTGCGGGTGCCGAATTCTTCCCCCGGGCGGCGCACAGAAACGTTGCAATCGGCACGCAACGAGCCCTGCTCCATGTTGCCGTCGCAGGTTCCGAGAAACCGAAGGATCGAGCGCAGTTTACTGACATAGGCCCCAGCTTCCTCGGCGGAACGCATATCAGGGCGCGAGACGATTTCCATCAGCGCCACCCCGGACCGGTTGAGGTCAATATAGGATTTGCTGGGGTGCTGGTCGTGCAGCGATTTGCCTGCATCCTGCTCTAGGTGGAGCCGTTCGATCCCAATCGTCCGGCTTGACCCGTCGGCCAGATCAATGGTGATGCTGCCCTCGCCGATGATCGGCTGCTTGTACTGGCTGATCTGGTATCCCTGGGGCAGATCGGCATAGAAATAGTTCTTGCGGTCGAAAACGCTGAACAGGTTGACCTGAGCGTTGAGCCCCAGCCCTGTCCGCACCGCCTGCTCGACACAGAACCGGTTGATCACCGGCAGCATCCCCGGCATGGCAGCATCGACCAGCGAGACGTGCTCATTCGGCCCGGCCCCAAACTCGGCAGAAGAGCCGGAAAACAGTTTCGACTGGCTCGAGACCTGGGCATGGACTTCAAGCCCGATCACCACTTCCCAGAGCCCTGTCCGGCCCTCAACAAGGTTCGTGTTCTCGGTCATGACGCCCCCCCTGCAGCACGGCTGGCAACAGCATCGAACCCTGCCGCCTTTTCGATGACGCGGCCAGCCCGGACAAGTGTGTGTTCATCAAAGGACGGGGCGATCAGTTGCAGCCCCAGCGGCAGCCCGTTTTCAGCCAGCCCGGCAGGGACAGCCATCGCCGGGACACCGGCAAGACTGGCGGGAACGGTGAAGACATCATTCAGATACATGGTGACAGGGTCCTTGACCTCCTGCCCGATGGGGAAAGCGGCACTCGGTGTCGCCGGGGTCAGCAGCAGATCAACATCGGCAAAGGCAGTGGTGAAATCCTGCTGGATCAGCCGCCGTGTCTTCTGCGCCTTGAGGTAATAGGCATCGTAATACCCGGCCGAGAGCACATAGGTACCGATCAGCACGCGGCGCTGGACTTCATCGCCGAAACCGGCGGCACGGGTCGCGGCATACATGGCATCGAGGCTTTCGCCCTCAATCCGCTGGCCGTAGCGAACGCCATCATAGCGGGCGAGGTTCGACGACGCCTCTGCCGGGGCGATAATGTAATAGGTCGGCAGCGCGTATTGGGTATGCGGCAGCGAGACATCAACGCAGGTTGCCCCGGCATCTTCGAGCCAGCGACGGCCTTCATCCCAGAGCGTCGAGATCGCCTCATCCATGCCGTCCATGGTGTATTCCGACGGAATGCCGATCTTCAGCCCCTTGATGCCGTCTTCCAGCCCACCAAGCAGATCCGGCATGGTTTCGGCAACAGAGGTGGAATCCTGCGGGTCATGCCCGGCCATGGATTGCAGCATCAGGGCAGCATCTTCAACAGTGCGGGCGATCGGCCCGGCCTGATCAAGCGATGAGGCAAAGGCAACGATCCCGCGTCGTGAGCAGCGGCCATAGGTCGGCTTGATCCCAACTGTCCCGCAGAAGGCGGCTGGTTGGCGGATCGAGCCGCCGGTATCGGTGCCCGTGGCGAGCAGGGCCGAGCGTGCCGCCACCGCCGCAGCAGAGCCGCCGGAAGAACCACCAGGGGCATAATCGGCATCATCACCGGAAGCTTTCCAGGGCGAGGCCACCGGCCCGAAGGCACTGGTTTCATTGGCCGAGCCCATGGCAAACTCATCGCAGTTGAGCTTGCCCAGCATCACCGCCCCGTCAGCCCAGAGGTTCGCCGTCACCGTGCTTTCATAGGGCGGGACAAAGCCGCGGAGGATATTCGAGCAGGCGGTCGAGGCGACACCTTCGGTGCAGAACAGGTCTTTAACGCCGACCGGAACGCCTTCGAGCGTCCCGGCATTGCCGGCCTTGATCCGGGCATCGCTTTCCGCCGCCATGGCAAGGGCGC
>JBMHCY010000013.1:0-22635 GCA_049889655.1 Puniceispirillales bacterium (SeqCode) | reverse complement strand
GCCGACACAACCAGAATCGCACCGTCCATCTGCGCCGCACCGGTGATCATGTTCTTCACATAGTCAGCGTGGCCCGGGCAATCAACGTGCGCGTAGTGGCGGTTGTCTGTCTCGTATTCAACATGTGCTGTTGAGATCGTGATCCCGCGGGCACGCTCTTCAGGTGCCTTATCAATCTGGTCATAGGCCTGAAACTCAGCACCCCCGGCTTCCGCCATCACCTTCGTGATCGCTGCCGTCAAGGTCGTCTTGCCGTGGTCAACATGGCCAATCGTGCCAATGTTCACATGCGGCTTACTACGATCAAACTTTTCCTTCGACATTCTTGCCTCCTCGCGATGTATCAGCCTCAGGCCATCTTGCTGCGGACTTCATCCGCAACAGCCTGGGGAACCTGTTCATAATGATCAAACTGCATCGTGTACTGGGCACGGCCCTGTGACATCGACCGCAGTTTATTGACATAGCCAAACATGTTGGCCAGCGGAACCATGGCATTGACGACACGGTCATTGCCGCGCTGGTCCATACCGCCGACATTACCGCGGCGGGAATTCAGATCGCCGATAATGTCGCCCATGTATTCTTCCGGGGTGATGATCTCAACCTTCATCACCGGCTCGAGCAGACGCGGGGCGGCCTTATCAACCGCTTCACGGAAAGCTGCACGGGCGGCAATTTCAAAGGCGAGGACGGAGGAGTCAACATCGTGGCTCGCACCATCGATCAGCTCGACACCGAAGTCGATCACCGGGAAGCCAGCAATTGTGCCGGTTTCCTTGGCCGCAACCAGGCCTTTTTCAACACCCGGGACGTATTCTTTCGGCACGGAACCACCGACAACCTTGTTTTCGAAGGTGTAGCCGTCTTCGATCGGCTTGAAGATCAACTTCACCCGGGCAAACTGACCGGAACCACCGGACTGCTTCTTGTGGGTGTAGTCGACTTCGACTTCCTTGGTGATGGTTTCGCGATACGCCACCTGCGGCGCACCGATATTGGCCTCAACCTTGAATTCACGCTTCAGGCGGTCAATCAGGATATCAAGGTGGAGTTCACCCATCCCCTTCATGATCGTCTGACCGGATTCGATATCGGTCGTCACCCGGAATGACGGGTCTTCAGCGGCCAGACGGGCCAGACCGACAGACATCTTTTCCTGGTCGTTCTTGGAGTTCGGCTCAACCGCAATCTCGATCACCGGATCCGGGAAGGTCATGGTTTCCAGCACAACCGGATCAGCAGCATCACAGAGCGTATCACCAGTGGTGGTTTCCTTCATCCCGGCAAGAGCAACAATATCACCGGCGAAGGCTTCTTCGATCTCTTCGCGGTTGTTGGAGTGCATCATCATCATCCGGCCGATGCGCTCTTTCTTACCCTTGGTGGAGTTGAGCAGGCTTTCACCCTTCTTCATCATCCCGGAGTAAATCCGGACGAAGGTCAGGGAGCCGACAAACGGGTCGTTCATGATCTTGAAGGCAAGACCGGAGAACGGCTGGCCGTCATCGGCAAAGCGTTCGATATTGCGGGTTTCGGTCTCATCCCCGGGCTTGAACCCGGTATAGGCCGGCACGTCAAGCGGGCCAGGCAGGTAATCGATGACAGCGTTCAGGAGAGGCTGAACACCCTTGTTCTTGAAGGCAGTACCGCAGAGAACCGGCACGAATGACATATTCAGCGTCCCGGTGCGGATCAGTTTCCGCAGGGATGCAACATCAGGCTCTTCGCCTTCGAGGAACTTTTCCATCCAGTCGTCGTCCTGCTCAACAGCAAGCTCGATCATGGCGGCGCGCATTTCTTCGGCTTTATCCTTCAGTTCCGGGCGAACATCACGAAGTTCCCAGGATGCACCGAGGTCTTCACCAACCCAGACCCATTCTTTCATGGTGATGAGGTCGATGAGCCCGGCAAAATCACTTTCGGAACCGATCGGCATATGCACCGGCAGCGGCGTCGCGGAAGTCCGGTCAGCGATCATATCAACACAGTTGAAGAAATCAGCACCGATCTTGTCCATCTTGTTGACGAAAACGATCCGCGGCACCTTGTAGCGGTCTGCCTGACGCCAGACTGTTTCAGTCTGCGGCTCAACACCGGCATTGGCATCAAGAACGCAGACAGCACCGTCGAGAACAGCAAGGGAGCGTTCGACTTCGATGGTGAAATCAACGTGGCCAGGCGTATCAATGATGTTGAAACGGAACTTGGCAGCTTCCGCATCGTCACCATAGGGGCCGTCAGGGGTGGAGCCGTCTTCGGTGCGGAACCACATACAGGTCGTGGCAGCGGAAGTAATGGTGATCCCGCGTTCCTGTTCCTGTTCCATCCAGTCCATGGTGGCGTTACCGTCATGGACTTCACCGATCTTGTGGGATTTGCCTGTGTAGTACAGGATCCGTTCGGTTGTTGTCGTCTTCCCGGCATCGATATGCGCCATGATTCCGAAGTTGCGATAACGTTCCAGGGTATACTCTCTAGCCATGACGGTCGATCTCCAGATTTACCAGCGGTAGTGTGAAAAGGCGCGGTTGGCTTCAGCCATCTTGTGCGTGTCTTCACGCTTCTTGACAGCGGCACCGCGGTTGTTGGAGGCATCCATCAGTTCGGCACTGAGGCGATCCATCATGGTGTTCTCACCACGCTTGCGGGATGCATCGATGAGCCAGCGAATGGCCAGCGCCTGGGCCCGGGCAGGACGAACCTCAACCGGAACCTGATACGTCGCCCCACCGACACGGCGAGAGCGAACCTCAATATTCGGACGAACGTTTTCAAGGGCAGACTGGAACACCTTGATGGGTTCGCTGCCGGAACGTTCCTGGATTTTGTCAAAGGCACCGTAGACGATCTTTTCAGCGGCGGACCGCTTGCCGTCATACATGAGGCATGACATGAATTTTGACACCACGGGATCACCAAATTTCGGATCGGGCATCGCTGGGCGTTTGACTGCGCTGTGGCGTCGGGACATGGCTCTACCTCTTTATTTGGGCCGTTTGGCGCCGTATTTGGACCGACGCTGGCGACGGTCGGCAACACCCTGGGTATCCAGCGTGCCGCGAATAATGTGATAGCGAACACCGGGAAGGTCTTTCACCCGGCCCCCGCGGATCAGCACAACCGAGTGTTCCTGCAGGTTGTGGCCTTCACCGGGAATGTAGCTCGTCACCTCAAAGCCGTTGCTGAGGCGGACACGGGCAACCTTACGCAGAGCCGAGTTCGGCTTTTTCGGTGTGGTTGTGTAGACACGCGTGCAAACACCCCGCTTCTGCGGGCATGCTTCCATCGCTGGAACCTTGTTTCGGGCCACCGGGCGCTGACGCCCATGGCGGATCAACTGGTTAATAGTCGGCATACCAGACTCTTTCCCATCATGTTGGCCGCAATACAAAACATCGGCCAAGCCGATGAAAACTTGCGATAAATAAAATCACCCTTACAGGCGAAAACTGAACCCGAGGCCGGGCCCTTCACTCCATATGTTGGTTTCAGTGTCTGTTTCGGCCTTATGCCGAACACTACCTCAAACCTTTGGAGTGGCCGGAAAGTAATGTTTTCCGGTCATTTGGTCAAGGGGGAAAAGACAGGCCCGCCAAATATTTTTTGGCCTGCCCTTTCCCACCCAAAAATGTTATTCGCTCGCCTCAGCAGTCGCGGCTTCAGGGTCTTCACCGGTGACGGCGAAGCCTTCGGCCTCCTGAGCTGCCTCAATCTCGGCGGCACGCTCATCGGCGATGCTGCGGTCTCGGTCGGCGGCAATCGCCTTCAGCCGTGACATGACAGAGCCCGTCCCCGCCGGGATAAGCCGCCCGACGATGACATTTTCCTTGAGCCCGGTGAGCTGGTCTTCCTTGCCGGAAACTGCAGCTTCTGTCAGCACCCGGGTGGTTTCCTGGAAGGATGCGGCCGAGATGAACGAACGCGTCTGCAGGGAAGCCTTGGTGATGCCCAGCATGACCGGGTTGCCCTTGGCTTCGGCAACGCCTTCCTCGCGGGCAGCAGCGTTGGCCGTTTCAAATTCTTCACGGTCAACCTGTTCACCCACCAGCAACGTCGTTTCACCGGCATCGGTGACTTCAACCTTCTGGAGCATCTGGCGGACAATCACTTCGATGTGCTTGTCGTTGATCTTAACCCCCTGGAGGCGATAGACATCCTGGATTTCCTTGACGAGATATTCCGCCAGCGCCTCGACACCCAGAATATTCAGGATATCGTGGGGAACCGGGTTGCCGTCGAGCAGCAGATCACCGCGGCGAATCATGTCACCTTCCTGAACCGCCAGCAGTTTGCCTTTCGGAATCATGTATTCCTTGGTTTCAACGGCATCATCGAGCGGCACGACACGGATACGACGCTTGGTCTTGTAATCCGCCCCGAATTCAACACGGCCGTCGATCTCGCTGATGATCGCGTAATCCTTGGGCATCCGGGCTTCAAACAGTTCCGCCACCCGCGGCAGACCGCCGGTGATATCCCGTGTCTTGGAAGATTCGCGCGGAATACGGGCGAGCACTTCACCAGCCTGGACCTCAGCCCCGTTTTCGACCGAAAGAATGGCACTGACAGAGAGGAAGTAGCGGGCTTCAAGACCGTTATCGAGGGTCAGAACCTCACCCTTGTCATCACGCATGGTCAGGCGCGGGCGAAGATCCTTGCCCTTGGTCTGGGATTTCCAGTCAATCACCTCACGGTTGGTGATGCCGGTCTCCTCATCGGTGACCTCACGCATCGAGACACCGTCGACGAGATCGACGTAATTGACGACACCCTTGACCTCGGAAATGATCGGGATCGTATAGGGATCCCATTCCACCAGCCGCTGACCAGCCTTGATCTTGTCACCATCCTTAACGAACAGTTTGGCGCCGTATTGCAGGCGGTAGCGTGAACGCTCACGGCCCTGGTCATCAGTCACCAGCAGTTCGGTATGGCGATTCTTGACGACATCATTGCCGTCGATCATCCTGACCAGCGCCGCATCTTCAAGCTTGATGATCCCGTCAACCGGTGCTTCGATGCTCGAATCTTCAGCACCACGCTGGGCTGCACCACCAATATGGAAGGTCCGCATGGTCAGCTGTGTGCCCGGCTCACCGATGGACTGGGCAGCGATAACACCGACAGCCTCACCGATATTCACCGGCGTACCACGGGCCAGATCACGGCCGTAACACGCACCGCAGACACCGACACGGGTCTCACAGGTCAGCACCGAACGGATACGGACGCTGTCGAGGCCTTCGGCTTCGATACGTTCAGCGGATTCCTCATCGATGATCTCACCGGCCTTGACCAGAACATCATTGCTGGACAGGGCGACAATATCTTCGGCGGCAGTCCGCCCCAATACACGTTCGCCGAGGCTGTCGACCACATCACCGCCGTCAATCACCGGCTTGATGGTGAGGCCGTTATCCGTGCCGCAATCCAGTTCAGTGATGATGCTGTCCTGGGCCACATCGACGAGGCGGCGGGTCAGGTAACCGGAGTTCGCAGTCTTCAGCGCGGTATCGGCAAGGCCTTTCCGGGCCCCGTGGGTGGAGTTGAAGTATTCCAGCACATTGAGGCCTTCCTTGAAGGACGAGATGATCGGCGTTTCGATGATCTCACCGGAAGGCTTGGCCATCAGGCCGCGCATCCCTGCCAGCTGCTTGATCTGGGCAGCGGAGCCCCGTGCCCCTGAATGGGCCATCATGTAGACCGAATTGACCGGTTCACCCGGAGTGATGGTCGAGATGGTCTTCATCATCTCATCCGCCACCAGATCGGTGCAGTTTGACCAGACATCGACAACCTTGTTGTATTTCTCACCCTGGGTGATGAGGCCGTCCTGATACTGCTGTTCGAATTCCTTGACCTGGCCTTCGGCTTCCTCGACCAGGGTGGTTTTCTTTTCCGGGGTGTTGAGATCGTCAATCCCGAACGAAATACCGGCTTCACAGGCCTTGCGGAAGCCAAGACCCATCAGCCTGTCACAGAAGATGACCGTTTCCTTCTGCCCGCAGTAGCGATAGACATAGTCGATCACACCGGTGATTTCCTTCTTGGTCATCAGTTTGTTGACCAGTTCAAAGGTCACCGTCGGGACATCAGGCAGAATATTGGAAAGCTGTGCCCGGCCCGGTGATGTTTCCACCACCTTCTTGACACGCTCGCCGTTTTCCCAGGTCTGAATCCGCACCTTGACCTGAGCCTGCAGGCTGACATGGCCGGCCTCCATGGCCAGAAGGGCTTCTTCAGGTGATGCAAAGATCATGCCTTCGCCCTTTTCCCCTTCCCGCATCAGGGTCAGGTAATAGAGGCCGAGGATGATATCCTGTGACGGTACGATGATCGGCTTGCCGTTGGCAGGGCTGAGGATGTTGTTGGTTGACATCATCAGCACCCGGGCTTCCAGCTGAGCTTCGAGCGACAGCGGCACATGGACAGCCATCTGGTCACCGTCGAAATCAGCGTTGAAGGCCGTACAGACGAGCGGATGCAGCTGAATGGCCTTGCCTTCGACGAGCACCGGTTCAAACGCCTGAATACCCAGGCGGTGCAGTGTCGGGGCCCGGTTCAGCATGACCGGGTGTTCGCGGATAACTTCTTCAAGGATATCCCAGACTTCCGGGCGTTCCTTTTCGACCATCCGCTTGGCCGCTTTGACCGTGGTGGAATAGCCATAGAGTTCAAGCCGCGAATAGATGAACGGCTTGAACAGCTCAAGCGCCATTTTCTTGGGCAGACCACACTGATGCAGTTTCAGCTCCGGGCCGACCACAATCACGGAACGGCCGGAATAATCGACACGCTTGCCGAGAAGGTTCTGGCGGAACCGGCCCTGCTTGCCCTTGAGCATATCCGAGAGCGATTTCAGCGGCCGCTTGTTGACACCGGTGATGACCCGGCCCCGACGCCCGTTATCAAACAGAGCATCGACTGATTCCTGCAGCATCCGCTTTTCGTTACGGATGATGATATCCGGCGCACGCAGCTCGATAAGCCGCTTCAGGCGGTTGTTCCGGTTGATGACACGGCGATAGAGGTCATTGAGATCAGAGGTCGCAAAACGGCCACCGTCAAGCGGCACCAGCGGGCGCAATTCCGGCGGAATGACCGGCACAACATCGAGGATCATCCATTCGGGACGACAGCCGCTTTCGAGGAAGGCATCGATCAGTTTCAGCCGCTTCACCAGTTTCTTGCGCTTGGCTTCGGAACCGGTTTCCCGCAATTCTTCACGAACGGTAACACGCTCGGCTTCGAGATCGATATCTTCAAGGATCTTCTTGATGGCTTCGGCCCCGATCCCGGCTTCGAAGGCATCATCGCCATATTCATCGAGGGCGTCATAATATTCCGCCTCGGTGAGCATCTGGCCCTTGGCCAGCGGCGACAACCCGGGTTCGATGACGACGAAGTTTTCAAAATACAGCACCCGTTCCAGATTCTTCAGCGTCATATCGACGAGCAGGCCGATCCGAGACGGCAGCGATTTCAGGAACCAGATATGGGCAACCGGCGAGGCCAGTTCGATATGGCCCATGCGTTCCCGGCGCACCTTGGAAAGCGTCACCTCGACACCGCATTTCTCACAGACGATGCCGCGATACTTCATCCGCTTGTACTTGCCGCAAAGGCATTCGTAATCGCGGACAGGGCCAAAGATGCGGGCACAGAAGAGGCCGTCACGCTCGGGCTTGAAGGTCCGGTAGTTGATCGTCTCCGGCTTCTTGATCTCACCATAGGACCAGGACCGGATACGTTCCGGGGATGCGATCGAGATTTTGATCTTGTCGAAGTTCTGTGCGCTTGGTGCCTTGCCAAACGGATTTATCAGTTCATTCATGATCGTCCCCTTTATTAATACTCGGATTCATTGAGATCGACATTGAGACCAAGCGACCTCAATTCCTTGACGAGAACATTGAAGGATTCCGGAATACCGGCTTCAAAATCATCGTCCCCGCGGATGATGGCCTCATAGACCTTCGTCCGCCCGGAAACATCATCGGACTTGACCGTGAGCATTTCCTGCAACGTGTAAGCGGCGCCATAGGCTTCAAGAGCCCAGACTTCCATTTCACCGAAGCGCTGGCCACCGAACTGCGCCTTGCCCCCGAGCGGCTGCTGGGTCACCAGCGAGTACGGGCCGATCGAACGGGCGTGGATCTTGTCATCAACAAGATGGTGCAGTTTCAGCATATAGATATAGCCGACGGTCACCGGGCGGTCGAAGACTTCACCCGTACGGCCATCAGTGAGCCATTCCTGACCGGTTTCACTGAACCCGGCCTCTTTCAGCAGATGACGGACATCGGCTTCCCGGGCCCCATCAAAGACCGGTGTCGCCATGGGCACCCCGCGCGAGAGCAACTTGCCCTGGTCGATGAGCTGTTCATCGGTCATGCCCTTGACCTCTTTATCGAACTGCTTGGCGTAGACCGTTTTCATCTTCTTCTTGAGATCATCGGTCTTGCCGGAACGGGCAGCGGCTTCGGCGGCGGCACCGATCTGGCGGCCCAGCCCGGCTGATGCCCAGCCCAGATGGGTTTCCAGAATCTGCCCCACATTCATCCGTGACGGCACGCCGAGCGGGTTGAGGACGATATCAACAGGTGTCCCGTCTTCCAGATACGGCATATCTTCCACCGGCAGGATGCGCGAGATGACGCCCTTGTTGCCGTGGCGGCCGGCCATCTTGTCACCAGGCTGCAGCTTGCGTTTGACGGCAACGAAGACCTTGACCATCTTCATCACGCCGGGGAGCAGTTCATCACCACGCTGGAGTTTATCCACCTTGTCGTTGAACCGGGCTTCGAGGGCCTTGATCGACTGTTCGAAATTGGCGATCTGGGCTTCGAGCGCTTTCTGGGTTGCATCGTTCTTGACGGCGATCTGGGACCAGTTGCTGCGCGGCATATCTTCGAGCAGAGCCTGGGAGATCTTGGTACCGGCCTTGACGCCCTTGGGACCGCTGGCAATAGTCTGGTTGGCCAGCATTTCCTTGAGGCGGCCGTAGAACCCGCGTTCGAGGATTTCCTTTTCATCATCGCGGTCTTTCGCCAGACGTTCGATTTCAAACCGTTCGATAGCCCGGGCGCGTTCATCCTTGTCGACCCCGCGGCGCGAGAAGACACGGACTTCGACGACAGTACCGGAGCCGCCGGGCGGAACCCGCAGCGAGGTATCACGAACATCGGATGCCTTTTCCCCGAAAATCGCCCGCAGCAGTTTTTCTTCCGGTGTCATCGGGGTTTCACCCTTCGGCGTCACCTTGCCGACCAGAATATCACCGGCCTTAACCTCGGCCCCGACATAGATCATGCCAGCTTCATCAAGGTTCTTGAGGGCTTCTTCACCGACATTGGGGATATCCCGGGTGATCTCTTCCATCCCCAGTTTGGTATCCCGAGCCATGATTTCGTATTCCTCAATATGGATCGAGGTGAAGACATCATCACGGACAATGCGTTCGGAGATCAGGATCGAATCTTCAAAGTTGTAGCCGTTCCAAGGCATGAACGCGACCAGCACGTTGCGGCCAAGCGCCAGTTCACCATCTTCGGTGGATGGGCCGTCAGCCAGGATATCACCCTTGGTGACAACATCCCCCACCTTGACCAGCGGCCGCTGGGTGATGCAGGTGTTCTGGTTGGAACGCTGGAATTTCAGCAGTGAGTAGATATCGACAGGCGACACATCCTCGGCATCGCTTTCCGATGCGCGGACAACGATCCGGGTGGCATCTACCTGATCGATAACACCGCTGCGGCGAGCAACGATGGTAACACCGCTGTCACGAGCGACGACTGCTTCCATGCCGGTGCCAACAAGCGGTGCCTCGGCCTTAACCAGCGGCACAGCCTGACGCTGCATGTTCGATCCCATCAGCGCCCGGTTGGCATCATCGTTCTCAAGGAACGGGATCAGCGCGGCAGCCACAGACACCAGCTGCTTCGGCGAAACGTCCATCAGTTCAATGTCTTCCGGACGGGCAAGGCCGATATCACCGGCGCGGCGGATCGGGATCAGCTCACCGACAAACTTACCGGATTTATCCAGCTCGGCATTGGCCTGGGCAATCGTGTAGCGGCCTTCATCCATGGCGGAAATGTAGGATACCTGATTGGTGACTTTGCCGTTTTCGACCTTCCGGTACGGGGTTTCGATGAACCCGTAGCGGTTGATCTGGGCAAAGGTGGCCAGCGAGTTGATGAGGCCGATATTCGGGCCTTCCGGTGTTTCAATCGGGCAGATACGGCCGTAATGCGTCGGGTGAACGTCACGGACTTCAAACCCGGCCCGCTCACGCGTCAGGCCACCCGGGCCAAGCGCTGAAAGACGCCGCTTGTGGGTGATCTCAGACAGCGGGTTGGTCTGGTCCATGAACTGCGACAGCTGCGAAGAGCCGAAAAATTCACGCACGGCAGCGGCGGCAGGCTTCGAGTTGATCAGATCAGCCGGCATGGCGGAATCGATCTCAACCGACCCCATGCGTTCCTTGATCGACCGTTCCATCCGCAACAGGCCGATGCGGTACTGGTTTTCCATCAGCTCGCCAACGGAACGGACACGGCGGTTGCCGAGGTGGTCAATATCGTCGATATCGCCCTTGCCGTCCTTCAGTTCGATGAGCACCTTGAGCATGGCCAGAATGTCATCACGGCGCAGAACACGCATCTGGTCATCGACATCGAGACCGAGACGGGCATTGATCTTGACCCGGCCAACGGAGGACAGATCATAGCGTTCCTTATCGAAGAACAGGCCGGTGAACAGGGCTTCCGCAGTTTCCAGTGTCGGCGGTTCGCCCGGGCGCATGACCCGGTAGATATCAATCAGCGCTTCCTCGCGGGAATGGTTCCGGTCAGCGGCGAGGGTGTTGCGCAGGAAGGCCCCGACATTGACATTGTCGATGGCGAGCACGGAGAAGGTCTTGAGCGCCATGGTATCAAGCGCCGCAAAGGTCTCCTCGCTGATGCTGTCCCCGGCTTCGGCCACAACCTCACCGGTTTCCATGTTGACGAGATCTTCAGCCAGATGGGCACCGATGATCTGGTCCTGCTGGGCCAGAATCTTCTCAATGCCGCTTTCACCCAGTTTGCGGAGAGCCCGCGGCGTCAGTTTTTCACCGCCAGCAACGACAACCTTGCCGGATTTGGCATCGACCAGATCATGGCCGAGCCGCGCCCCGCGCAGGCGGCTGGCATCGAAATCGGTTTCCCAGCCCTTCTTGTGCTTGCTGTAGGTGATGGTGTCATAGAAATAGTTGAGGATATCCTGGCGCGACAGACCGTTGACCTTGTTCCGGTCGGGCTCGATGCCCTCATCCTTGCAGGACTGGAGATAGGCTTCGGTGGCGTCATCCTTAAGCGCCATCAGGAAAGTCGTGGCCGGCAGTTTCCGCTTCCGGTCGATGCGGACATTGAGCATATCCTTGGCATCAAACTCGAAATCAAGCCAGGAACCGCGATAGGGGATGACCCGGGCGGCGAAAAGCAGCTTGCCGGAAGAATGGGATTTACCGCGGTCGTGGTCAAAAAACACGCCGGGCGAACGGTGCATCTGCGAGACAATCACCCGTTCCGTGCCGTTGACGATGAACGTGCCGTTGCGGGTCATGAGCGGCATATCGCCCATGTAGACATCCTGTTCCTTGATGTCGCGGATCGACTTGGTGCCGGTGATCTCGTCTTCTTCCCAGACAACAAGGCGCAGGATCACCTTGAGCGGGGAGGCAAAGGTCATGCCGCGCTGCTGGCATTCCTCGACATCATATTTCGGCTCTTCAAGTTCGTAGGAAACAAATTCGAGGGTCGATTTTTCGGCAAAGTCATTGATCGGGAAGACGGATTTGAAGACTTCCTGCAGCCCCAGTTCCTCGCGTTCATGCGCGGGAATATCCTTTTGCAGAAACAATTCGTAACTGCTCCGCTGGACCTCAATGAGGTTGGGCATCGGCGCGACTTCATTGATCGAACCGAAGTTGTGGCGGACACGTTTGCGGCTGATAAGATCGTTGACCATGTCTGTCATAGTGGACCCTTTTCCTCTAAAAATTCGTTTTTTGTGCTTATTTCAGCCTCAAAAAAGAGGTTTCAATAAACGCCCGAACACCGGATGGCCAAAACCACCCGGTGTCCGGAATATTCAGACGCCCGAAGGCGCGGTATTACTTGACCTCAACGGTCGCGCCGGCTTCTTCAAGTTTACCCTTGATTTCGTCGGCTTCTTCCTTGGAAGCACCTTCCTTGACAGGCTTCGGTGCGCCTTCAACGAGGTCCTTGGCTTCTTTCAGGCCAAGCCCGGTGATGGCACGGACTTCCTTAATGACGTTAATCTTCTTGTCGCCAGCGGCAGCAAGGATCACATCAAATTCGGTCTTTTCTTCGGCAGCAGCACCGCCGGCATCACCGCCACCCGGGACGGCAGCAACGGCTACCGGTGCGGCAGCGGCAGAAACACCCCACTTCTCTTCCAGAAGCTTGGCCAGTTCGGCAGCTTCCAGAACGGTCAGGGCAGAAAGGTCTTCAGCAAGTTTTTCGATATCAGCCATTTTCTTCTCCTTAGGCTCGAATTATGGGCGATCGCGGGTTTCCCCTATCCCTTACGCTTGTTCTGACTTGGCCTGGATAACCCGCGCCAGCTGCGATGCCGGAGCCTGGGTCACACGTGCCAGTTTGGCTGCCGGGGCTTGCATGAGCCCGACAATCTTGGCACGCAGTTCATCAAGGGAAGGCAGTTTGGCGAGGGCTTCCACACCAGACTGATCAAGCACCTGATCACCAATGGCACCGCCAATGATTGTCAGTTTCTTGTTTTCCTTTGCGAACTCCACGAGAACCTTGGCAGCCGTCACCGGGTCACTGGACGTGCCGATGGCGGTCGGACCGGTGAAATACTCGGTCAGATTCTCATAAGCTGTATCCTTCAGCGCGATCTTGGCGATGCGATTCTTGGTGACCTTGAAGGCGGCCCCCTCTTCACGCATCTTGTTTCTGAGCGCGCTGCTCTCCACAACAGTCAGACCAACCTGATGTGTCACGACCACGGAGGCCGCTTCACTGAAGGTTGCGTGCAGGGTTTCGATCAGTTCCGCTTTTTCGGTTCTATTCACCGATCGTCTCCACTTGTTATGGGGCCGAAGCCCCGGTTGCACGAAGGGCGCACACCATGTGACACCCTCTGGCCTGCCCATAGTTCAAGCGATCAAATCGCTCTCCCCGTCTGAATAGGATATTAAGCCTGACGGCACCTATCGTCTTGGACAGGTGGGGCCGAAGCCCCTATCCGGCAGCGAACTGCCGGAATTCCTGAAGCCTTAAGAGGCTTCTGCCGGATCAACAGCGACGCCCGCACCCATGGTGGAGCTGACAGCAATCTTCCGGATAAATTGACCTTTCGCCCCGCTCGGGCGAGCCTTGCTGATCGCCTCGATGAAGACGGCAGCGTTTTCACGCAGCTGGTCAGCAGAGAAACTGGCTTTGCCGATCCCGGCATGAACGATCCCGGCCTTTTCAGCACGGTACTGGACTTCACCGGCCTTGGCGGCACTGACAGCATCGGCAACATTCGGCGTAACCGTACCCAGTTTCGGGTTCGGCATCAGGCCTTTGGTCCCGAGAATTTTACCGAGCCGGCCAACAACACCCATCATATCGGGGGTGGCGATAACACGGTCAAAATCGAGACGGCCATTCTGAATTTCTTCAGCCAGATCTTCGGCACCAACAACATCGGCCCCGGCCTTCTTGGCTTCCTCAGCCTTGTCGTCACGGGCAAAGACAGCAACACGCATGGTCTTGCCGGTGCCGTGCGGCAGGGCGACAACACCGCGGACCATCTGATCCGAATGGCGCGGGTCAACCCCGAGATTCATCGAAATTTCGATGGTTTCGTCAAACTTGGCGCTGGCCCCGTCCTTGATCAGGCCGATGGCTTCTGCCAGCGGGTACTGCGCGTCGCGGTCGATCTTTTCGTAAGCCGCCTTGAGTTTTTTGCCCTGAGCCATGATTTACTCCGTTACTTCCAGACCCATTGCCCGGGCCGAACCAATTACCATCTGTACTGCGCCATCCTGATCAACAGCGTTCATATCGACCATCTTCTTGTCGGCGATCTCACGCACCTGATCCATGGTGACTTTGCCTGCAACTTCACGCCCGGCCATGCCACCACCCTTGGACATACCAGCAGCCTTCTTGAGGAAGAAACTGACAGGAGCCTGCTTCATCTCAAAGGTGAAGGACTTGTCCTGATAGACGGTGATCGTCACCGGAATGGGCATCCCCTTTTCCTGGCTGTCCGTCGCCGCGTTGAACGCCTTACAGAATTCCATGATGTTGACACCACGCTGACCAAGAGCCGGGCCAACAGGCGGTGAAGGGTTTGCCCCGCCAGCCGGAATATTCAGTTTGATGTAACCTTCAATTTTCTTTGCCATTATCTTTCCCCTGATCCAGAGAGCCGCAGCCCTTGTCAGATTTTCTCAACCTGTGAATATTCGAGATCGACCGGTGTTGACCGGCCGAAGATCGACACTGTCACCTTGAGGCGTGACTTATCCTCATCCACTTCCTCGACATACCCGTTGAATGATGCAAACGGGCCATCGGAAACACGAACCTGCTCCCCGACCTCAAACAGAATATCGGTACGGGTGCGCTCAACCCCTTCGGTGAGCTGCTTGATCAGGCGTTCGGCTTCGGCATCGGTGATCGGCACGGGCTTGCCGTTGCCGCCGAGGAAGCCGGTTACACGGTTCTGTGATTTAACGATATGCCAGGCCTGATCAGTGAGTTCCATTTTCACCAGAATATAGCCCGGGAAGAATTTGCGATCGGTGGAAACCTTGGCACCACGGCGGATTTCGGTCACTTCTTCCGAAGGGACGAGCACTTCTTCAATCTGGCTTTCAAGACCGTAACTCACGGTCTGTTCACGAATCGCCTGAGCGACCTTGTTTTCCGACCCGGAAAACACATGAACAACATACCAGCGCTTTGCCATCATCAATTACCTTGCCAAGAAAGCCGTGTCAGAAACCGAACCAACTAGCCGCCAAAACCCAATACCATCTGCACAACGCCAGAAAGAACCCAGTCAACAAGCAAAAAGAACACGGCCGCAATAAAGGACATCACCAAAACGGTTATCGTAGCGGTGAGCGTATCGCGTCGTGTTGCCCAGGTAATGCGGCTGATTTCCTGCCTTACCTGTCTGACAAATTGTGCGGGTGACACTTTAGCCATCCGATTTGTACCTCGCAAGCCCAAAATGGCTTTTCAACCTGTTGCCCCGTCCAAGCCCGAAACAGCGCCTTTCGGCTGTGATCTTTTTCGATTTTCTGGATGGTGGCCGGTTTCTACCCTACATAACCCGCTGATGCAAGCGCAATTTCACGCTTTCAGCAAGGAATGTGCCTCGGCGAGACTGGTTGTCTCCTTCCACGGACCGGGCTGTGGCGCATCCCAGTGGCGGCGGGCTCGGTTGATCCAGATCGTGCGGAAACCAAAATGCCCGGCCCCGGCGATATCCCAGGGATTGGAGGAGAAAAAGACAACATCAGCCGGGTCACAATCGAAACGTGCCGTCACCAGCGCATAGACGGCTGGCCGGGGTTTGTATTCAGCAATCTCATCGACGCTCAGCACCGCATCAAAAAGCGCGGTGATCCCGGCATGGCCGAGGGCACGATCGAGCATCCCGGGATTGCCGTTGGAGAGCACCGCGAGCTTATGCCCCGCCGCTGCCATGGCCGCCAGTTCACCAGCGACTTCATCATAGGCGGCGAGATCAAGATAGAGATCGAGCAGCCACTGTCGGATACCCGCATCGCTGATCCCCAGCTCATCGAGGGTCATATCGAGGGTCGTGCAGGTGATCTCCCAGAACGGCTGATAGCGCTGCATCAGGGTGTTCAGCCACGAATGGGCAAGCTGCCGCTGTCGCCACAGCATCGACAGCCTCTCCGCCTGCTCTGCCAGAGCCTCCATCCCCGGCTCGCGGACAGCCTGGCGGGTTGCGGCATCGACATCAAGCAGGGTGCCGTAAACATCATAAACAAGCGGCATGGGGGTTTCCTCCGGCTGCGGATGGGCTGGTCACTGCCGTTGACCGAAACGCCATTCGTTCAGCAGATCACGCGATGCGTACCACGAATTCACCACCGGCATGAACCAGGGATTGCCGTCATAGAACGGGATCGCCTCTGGCGGCTCGCCTGAAAAGACACTGGGGCTGTTGGTCATGCCGAGGCATTCCTCCGCCGCCTTGCGCCCGAGCCAGCGGGCCCAGACTGTCCCCGACCCGGCATAACCGCAAGCATAGGTGACCCCGTCACGGGTGAAAATCGACGGCAGATGGCTGCGGGTGAAAGCAACATTCCCAAGCCACGAATAATCGATGCCGATATCGTGCAGTTCCGGAAACAGATCCGTCAGCAGCCGTTTCAGGAACAACACTGTCCGCCGGGAAGGCTGGAGCCGGTCAAAACTGCGGGCACCGAGCAGGATACGCTCACCATCCGGGGTGGGGCGGAAATAGGCGGAAAGGTTGGCCGTCGTGCTGCTGGACCGCATTTTCGGGAACAGTGCCGAGACCTTTTCCTTCCCAAGCCGTTCGGTCACGATGATCGCGCTCTGGACAGGCACAAGCCGCTGCCGCAGAAAGCGGCTGAAATCATGGTCACGGCCGGTATAGGCGTTGGTGGCGACCAGAACCTTGCCTGCGGCGATTGTCCCCTTCGCCGTATGGACACGCTTTGCTGTATCATCACCCTCGATCGTCGTAACGGCGGTATCGGGGCAGATCACCACCCCCTGCTGCTGAACAAGCCGCAACAGCCCGGCAAAGAACATCCCCGGGTGGAAACTGTCGGTATTGGGACGCAGCATTCCGCCATAGAACCGGCCGGTATTGATCTCCCCGCGCAATTCGGCTTTCGGGATCATGACGATATCGTGGCCGGGGATGGTGTTGAGGGCTTCGGCATCACGGGCGAGACGATCATAATCTGCCTGGGACATCGCGCCGATCAGCCAGCCATTGCGGGCAAGGTGGCAATCAATGCCTTCATCCTCGATAAACTGGCGCAGGTCTTCGCGAGCTTCCACCGCCTCGGCATTGATCCGGTTGGCCCGGTCGAGGCCGAAACGATCCTTCAGCATGGCGTGTTTGACACGCAGATTGCCCGAACAGATGCCGCCATTGCGCGTCGATGCCCCCAGCCCGGGCTGGCCGCGGTCAATCACCACCACCGACCGGCCGTGGCGGCTGAAGGTCAGTGCTGCCGAAAGCCCGGTGAAGCCGGCACCGACGATCACCACATCGGCCTTTTCAGGCAGGGCTGTCGGGGCCAGGGCGAGACCCGGGTCAGGTTCAGGCTCATGCCACCAATAGGGGCTGATCTTCATGGCGTATCTCCTCTCCTCCGAGATTAAACCAGAGCCGCATCGAGGCCAAGCCGGAGAATGCATTTCCGGGATTGCCGGACGACAAACTCTGGGTTAGCGTTTTCAGGTGGATCGCATTTGAGGGGGAACTCATGCGTTTTGACTACATCATCGTTGGCTCCGGTTCAGCCGGGGGAATGCTGACAGCCCGGCTCACGGAAAATGAATCGCTGTCGGTACTGTTGCTGGAGGCCGGCCAGAAGGAAGGTCACTGGACCATCCGGATGCCTGCCGCCACCCGCAACAATTTTCTCGGCGGGCCCCGCAACTGGTGTTTCGAGACCGAACCTGAACCCTATATGGACGGCCGCCGGATCTTCCAGCCCCGGGGCAAGGTTGTCGGCGGTTCATCATCGATCAACGGGATGGTCTTTGTCCGCGGCCATCGTCAGGATTTCGACAACTGGGAAGCCGCCGGGGCCACCGGCTGGGGCTATGACGGCGTCCTCCCCCATTTCCGTAACATGGAAACCTATATCCCCGGGGCGGATGATTACCGCGGCGGCGAGGGCCCGATCGAGGTCACCCGGCATGACAATCATCACCCCATCGAAAACGCCTTTCTGGAAGCCGCCCAGCAGGCAGGCCATGCGCTGGCCCCCGATTACAACGGTGCCCGGCAGGAAGGGATTAGCGCGTTTGATGCCAATATCAACAAGGGTGAGCGGTCGGGCACGGCAAAACTGGTCGGGCGCATCCGGTCGCGCCGTAATCTCACCATCCATACCGGAGCCCATGTCACGCGTCTCCTGATCGAGGCTGGCCGGGCTATCGGTGTTGAATATGTCATGGGCGGGACGCTGCATCAGGCATATTGCGACCAGGAAGTGATCCTCTCTGCCGGGGCTGCCCAATCACCGCAGATTCTCATGCTTTCCGGGGTTGGCCCGGCTGCGCATCTGAAAGAGATGGGGATCGATGTTGTCCATGATCTGCCTGGGGTTGGCCAGAATCTGCATGACCATCTGGAAGTCCATATCAAATTCAGATGCCGCAAGGGTCTTTCCAAGAACAAACTGCTGAAGCCGCACAATATGCTCGCCATCGGCGCGGAATGGTTCCTGTTCCGCACCGGCCAGGGCGCGACAACACCGTCACGGGTCGGCGGGTTTCTGCGCAGCAATGACACGGTCGACTACCCGAACATTCAGTATCATTTCTGGCCCTACTATCTCGAAGACTGGACCCTGCCGCCCAATAAGGACGGGTTCAGCTGCTCAGTGGGGCCGATGTCCACCGACAGCCGTGGCTGGGTCAAACTGGCTTCTGCCGATCCGTTCGCGGCCCCGCGGATGCTGCTCAACGGGCTGTCATCGGAAAAGGACCGCCGGGAGTTCCGTGAATGTGTCGCGATCACCCGCGAGATCATGAACCAGCCTGCCTTCGATGCCTTTCAGGGATATGAGGTTGCGCCGGGGCCGGAAGTCCAGTCCGATGAGGATATCGATGCTTTTGTCCGGGCCAATGCGAACAGTGCCTATCATCTCTGCGGAACTTGCCGCATGGGTCAGGATGAGATGGCGGTCATTGACCCGCAGCTGCGCGTCCACGGGATCGATGGCCTGCGTGTCGCTGATGCCTCGATCATGCCGTCGATCACCAACGGCAACACCAACGCCCCGTCGCTGATGATCGGCGAAAAAGCAGCTTCGATCATCCGCGGCAATGCCTGAGGAACCGCCATCATGCGCCGCCGCAGCAAAACCCTGATTGACAGCCCCACCGCAGGCCTTGTTTTGGTCTGCTACGGGGCTTTCGGGGTGGCGACGACCGTGGTGGCTGAAACCATGCCGGTGGTTGCCATCGTGCTGCTGTGCCTTGCCGTCACCCTGCATTCTTCGCTTCAGCATGAAGTGCTGCACGGGCATCTGAGCCGCAACAGGCTGTTGGCCGTGGCAGCGGTTTTCCCGGCCATGGGTCTGTTCATCCCCTATGAACGGTTCCGCGACACGCATCTCGCCCATCATCACGATGAAACCCTGACTGACCCCTATGATGATCCGGAAAGCCATTTTGTCGATCCTGCGGTCTGGCGTTCCATGCCGGGCTGGAAGCAAGCCGTCCTGCGGTTCAACAATACCCTTGCCGGGCGGATGCTGGTGGGCCCGGCGATCAGCCTCCTCGGGTTCTGGCGGAAGGATCTGCTGGCGATGCGCCGCGGGGATCGTGCCGTGATGCGTGCCTATGCCCTGCATTTTGCAGGGGTGATGATGATCATCACCTGGCTGGCTGCTCTCAGCCCGATGCCTTTCCTTTTCTATCTCATCGGCTGTTATATCGGCTTATCACTGCTCAAGATCAGGACGTATCTCGAACACCGTGCCCATGAGGAGAGCGGCAAGCGATCGGTCATTATCGAGGATCGCGGACCGCTGGCGTTGCTGTTTCTCAACAACAACCTGCACGCCCTGCACCACGACCAACCCGATCTGCGCTGGTATGATCTGCCCGCTGCCTATGCCACCCGGCGGGAAGATATCCTGCGGCGGAATGACCATTACCTTTACCGCAATTACGGACAGATTTTCCGCCGCTATCTGTTCAGGGCCAAGGATCAGGTGCCGCATCCGTTGCGCCATGCCGGCCCGGCCAGGACCGGTCAGTAAATTCCCAGAACCTTGTTCCCTGCCTTCGGGGCTGGCGGCAGTTCTGTGAGCAGCTGCTGCCGCAGGGCATTGATCCGGTTCTGACAGGCCGGGTCATGATACCGGTTGTGATGTTCGCCCGGGTCATCACGGTGATCAAAATATTCGCCCCAGTCTTTGCCCTCAGCCAGAGGATAGAGCGTCAGCCTTTCATGGGCGGTCATGATGGTATGGTTATACTGGTTCCGGACTGTGCGGGGGTGATATTCGCCATAGGCATATTCATGCAGGCTTTCGACTGCGCCCTCGATCAGCGGCAGCAGGCTTTTCCCCTCGCCTTCATGAGTGCTGATCCCGGCCAGATCAAGGATTGTCGGCATCAGATCTAGATGGCTTGTCAGGGCGGAAATTTCATCTCCCCCTGATTGTTGCGCCCCGGCTATCACAAGCGGGATATTGAGCAACTGCCGATAGGGCATGGGGCCTTTTCTGATCAGTCCGTGATCGCCCAGCAGCTCACCATGGTCAGAGGTGAAGATAACCACGGTGTCTTCAGTGATCCCTCGCGTTTCAAGCGCCGCCATGATCCGGCCCACGCCCTCATCGATCATCACGTTGAGCGCATGGGTATAGGCGATGATCTTGCGCATGCTCATCTCGCCGAATTCAGCCGTGCGCTGCCAGGTCCCCTGTTCGATCGAAAAGGTGCCACTGGCCAGGAATTCCTTATAGGTGATTTTGGTATCAGCACCTTCGACCCAGGTCTGTTTGCCGATATAATCCGGCATCTTCTCCAGCTCATCTTCATGGCAGGTTGGCATTGGCATTTCGAGCGGATCAAACAGATCGGCATAGGCGGCAGGTGGTGAAAACGGATGATGCGGGTCAGGGAATGACACAAACATGAAAAACGGCTCATCCGTCTTCGTTGCCGTGATGAAATCCGCAGCCTGCCCGGCGATCCAGGTGTTGTAGTGATATTCAGGCGGAACCGCCGAACGCCAGACTTCATCCATTTCATCAGGGTCATCATCAAGGCTGTTTTCAGGCAGATAGAGATCCACCACCTCAGGGTGGTTTTCATGTAGCCAGCGGCCGTAATGGCCGCCACGCGTTGAGGCAAAAGATTCGCCGATCACGAATGCCGCAGTATCAAAGCCGTAAAACGGACCTGTCCAGCCCCGGCTTTCGGAGGTCTGCCAGAATGCGTTCGATTCCGGCATGGCGTGTTCTTCCCCGGCAAGGATCGGTTGGAAATGGAACTTGCCGATCCCGTGGGTGCGATAACCGGCTTGCTTGAGCCTGTGGGTCAGCAGAGGCTGGTCTTCAGCAAGTGCCATCCCGTTATGGGTGAGCCCGTGTCGGCGGGCCATCTTTCCGGAAAACAGGCTCGCCCGGCTGGGCGCACAGATCTGGCACGGGGTGATATGGTTTGAAAACGTCACACCATGGGCGGCAAGCTGATCAATATGCGGTGTTTTGGCCTGTTGGTTGCCGGTACAGCCAAGGGCATCAAACCGCATTTGATCTGTACAGATAAGGATAATATTCGGTCGTGTCATGATCTTTGGAACCTGCAGTGATCAGGGGTTTCTGATTATCATGCCCCAGATCCGGGATGATGACAAAAAAATCCCCCGGAGGCAGGGCTCCCGGGGGATTGCGGTATGGCAGGGATGATCCGGCCGGGTGATCAGCCTTCGGCCTTGCCGAACACACCCAGTTTCACATCATAATCCACGGCCACTTCGTAATTAGGATCATCGTCACTGTCGATCATCAGCTGGCCCGAACGGCTCAACAGACGGTGGCAGTCTCTGGTCAGATGGCGCAGTTTCACCTGCTTGCCGGCCTCATGATATTTCTGGGCAATATCTTCAATAGCCTGCAGAGCCGACTGATCAACGACCCGAGAGGCGGCAAAATCAATCACCACCACATCAGGATCATCTTTGATCTGAAACAGATCACGAAAGGCAGTGGTTGACCCGAAGAACAGCGGCCCTCTGATTTCATAAACCAGCGCTCCCGCCTCACGCA
This sequence comes from Puniceispirillales bacterium (SeqCode), assembly GCA_049889655.1. Lineage (GTDB taxonomy): Bacteria > Pseudomonadota > Alphaproteobacteria > Puniceispirillales > UBA1172 > UBA1172. The sequence goes on along the minus strand of JBMHCY010000013.1, from coordinate 566 downwards.
CTGATGGCCGTGTTGAGGCACTGATCTGCTTGGCGGCATTCCAGGCATAAACCAGCGCCGACAGGATGACCCCGACAACAACGGCAATCGCCAGGTCAGCCATTACCGTGACAATCGTCACAACAATAATCACAAGCGCATCGGATTTAGGGACTTTGAACAGCGTTTTCAGAGACGACCAGGCAAAAGTCCCGATCACCACCATGAACATCACCCCAACCAGAGCCGCGATCGGAATTTGCTCAATGAGCGGCGATGCAACAAGAATAATCATCAGCAAAAACAGTGCTGCTGCGACACCGGCAATACGTGTCCTGCCGCCTGATTTCACATTGATCATCGACTGGCCGATCATCGCACAGCCGCCCATGCCGCCAAAAAATCCGGTAACCAGATTGGAGGCACCCTGAGCCACACATTCCTGCGAAGCACCCCCGCGTTGTTCTGTCATCTCGCCCACCAGGTTAAGCGTCAGCAAACTCTCGATCAGACCGATGGCCGACAGGATGACCGCATAGGGGAAAATGATGACCAGCGTTTCCATGGTAAACGGCACTTGCGGCATT